>CAIVGO010000758.1 GCA_903905445.1 uncultured Bacteroidota bacterium | reverse complement strand
GTCGTAGATAACGCAGAGCAGGTTGGACTACAGCGATTCGAAACCATGACCACCGCACATACCGGCGTTTCGTTTACCAATAAACTGATGGAAGATGCTCAGTTTAACTACATGAATTTTAATTATTTATACCTGAGCGGTGCGGTAGGCGTGGGCGATTTTAACCAAGACGGCCTGGAGGATCTTTATTTCGTGGCAACGCGCGGTGCAAATAAGCTGTTTTTGAATAAGGGAAATTTTCAGTTTGAAGACATTACGACCAAAGCAGGTGTAGTGATCCCTGATGGCATTAAAACCGGTGTAAATATTGTCGATATCAACAATGATGGTTACCCCGATATTTATCAATGTCGAACAGGTTTTGCACCGGAAGGAAGGGGCAACTTGCTGTTCATCAACAATAAAGACCTCACTTTCACCGAAAAATCGGCCGAATATGGGCTAAACACCCCCTGCGCATCCAATTTTGCTAATTTCTTCGATTATGATCTGGATGGCGACCTTGATATGTATTTGTTAAATCATCCGGTTGATTTCGGATCGGTCGCAAATGTGCGCTTGAAAGAAGTAAACGGCAAGCCTGTACGACTTGTAGCACCTGATCCCGAGGATATTTATACTTCCGACCGCTTATACCGCAACGATAAAGGCCATTTTAACGATGTCAGCAAACAAGCAGGTATTCAAAAACGCGCCTTCGGTCTTAGTGTTACCGTAGCCGATTTTAACCGCGACCACTTTCCTGATATTTTTGTCGCCAATGACTATGTAGAGCCTGATAATCTATATATCAATAATAAAAACGGCACTTTTACCGATCAATTTAATGCCTACATGCGCCATTCCGCACATTTTTCAATGGGATCGGATATGGCAGATATGAACAACGACCTGCTCGCCGATTTGGTTGTTTTAGATATGGCACCCGATGGCAATGAACGGCAAAAAATGAAGGCCAGCGTGATGGTCAATGAGCGCTATTATGGATTGGTAAACTATGGTTATGGCCACCAAATGATGCGCAATATGTTGCAAATTAACAATGGAAATGGCTCATTTTCGGAAATAGGCTGCCTCGCAGGGGTATCCAATACGGAATGGAGCTGGTCGCCGCTTCCAGCCGATTTTGACAACAACGGATGGCGCGATTTGTATATTTCGAATGGCATCCGACGGGAAGTTACGGACCTGGATTATATGAATTTTACCATTGACTCTGTCATGAAATCAGGTGGAAGCATAGAAAATGCGATGGCATATGTCGATAAAATTCCTGCCCAGGAAATACACAATTATATGTTTCGAAACAAAGGCGACCTGACCTTTGAAGATGTATCTACCACCTGGGGATTTGGCGAAAAATCGTTTTCCAACGCTGCCGTGTATGTCGATCTGGACAATGATGGCGACTTGGATATTGTCGTAAACAATGCAACCGAAGAATCTTTTCTTTACCGCAACAAAACCAAAGAACTGAATGATGGGAGCCATTATTTGCAAATAAAATTAACCGGTCCACCTCAAAATATCGGGGGGATTGGTACTGTCGTAAAAATCCAGACCGCCGCCGGTAACCAAATTATTGATGCGAACCCGGCACGAGGATTTCTTTCTACATCAACTTCTATCCTGCATTTCGGATTGGGAACGGCTGATCAGGTGCAAAGCCTGCACATCCAATGGCCAGACGGGAAAGGGCAAATACTTCAAAATATAGCGGCTGATCAACGGATTACGCTTAAATATCAAGACGCTCAAAAGGTGCCGGATATTTATGAACAGCATACCTCTGTAGCCCCGCTATTTGCCGATATTACTCAATCAAGCACCCTGAATTTCAAACACACCGACAACGAATATTTTGATTTTAACCGCGAACGCCTGTTGCCCCATAAATTTTCTAACCAAGGGCCTTGCATCGCCACTGGTGATGTAAATGGTGATGGAACGGAAGACTTTTACATCGGGGGGGCGTTCAAAGCAATCGGCGCCTTGTTTTTACAGGATAAAAAAGGCCATTTTACACAACAAAAAACGACCACTTTTGCGCGTGACACGATTTTTGAAGACACTGATGCCTTGTTTTTTGATGCCGATGGTGATCATGACCTTGATCTATATGTAGTGAGCGGGGGCAATGAAATGAGAACTAATTCAACCAATTACCAGGATCGTTTTTACTTGAACGACGGCAAAGGGACTTTTCAAGAAGCGCCTGCCGGGACCATTCCCCAGGAAACGGAGAGTGGCGGTTGCGTTACCGGATTTGATTATGATAAAGATGGTGATATCGATTTGTTTCTTGGCGGACGTGTGATTCCGGGTTTATACCCCAAAACACCGTATAGTTCCATTTTTAAAAACAATGGGGGCAAATTTTCCCTGGTTACCGACCAGGTGGCACCCGAATTTGCAAAAATAGGCATGGTGACCGACCTTATTTTTGCCGACCTGGATAAAGATGGCCTGGAAGAAATGGTGGTAGCAGGCGAGTGGTCGGCCATAGAAGTGTTTAAAAATACTGGGGGTAAATATGCCAAAGTCACGGCTCAATTTGGACTGAACCAGGTCCAAGGTTGGTGGGAATGTTTGGCCGCTGCAGACATAGACGGCGATGGCGACCAGGATCTAGTGGCGGGTAATGTTGGCCTGAATACCCGGTATCGTGCCAGCGCCACAGCGCCCATGCATCTGTATGCCAAGGACTTTGATGGCAATGGCAGTATGGATCCAATCATGACCTGGTCAGAAAATGGCAAAAATTATCCGGTTGCCTTTCGCGATCAGATCATCAAACAATTACCGGGCCTGAAGAAAAAGTTTGTGCGTTATGCTCCTTATTCCAAAGCTACCATAGAAGATGTTTTTGCACCGACCGATCTTAAGAGCGCGCAGCATTTGGAAGTCAATGAATTACAAACCTGTGTTTTTATCAATAATAATGGTAAGTTCACTGCTCAACCCCTTCCTAAAATGGCACAAATGGCGCCGGTAAAAAGTATCCTGCTGCTGGATGTAGATGGAAACGGCAGTCTGGATATCCTGCTCGCCGGGAATGATTATGGGATCGAGGTCGAAACAGGTCGGTATGACGCAGGCAACGGACTTGTTTTGCTCAATGATGGCAAGGGCCAGTTTGCGCCAATAACACCGCGCAATTCAGGTTTTTGGGCCACCCGTGAGGTGCGACACCTGGCGCCCATTCAAATGGCCAATGGTAAAAAAGGCATTTTGATCGCCAACAATAATGACGCGCTGCAATTGATGGAAATGACGAGCATGGGTGTACATCAATAAAAATCTGTTAAGCGCTGTTTTGTAAAAAACAGCGCTACTGTATCATGATTTTACGTGTCCATTGAAAACCCGCGCCTTGTATTTTCACCAGGTACACACCTTTAGGCAATTGTAGCCCTTCCACGACTGCTTGGCTGTAGGTGGTTTGATACACCAATTTTCCATGCAAATCAAAGATGGTAACGGATTGCAAGTCGTTGATATTCAAATCTTCACCCAGTTTTAAGGCAAATCTTCCGTTGCTTGGATTGGGATAAATTTCGAATCCATTTGCCGCTATTACGTCATCCACGGCGGTAGGCACCAAACAAGGAACAAAACCATTGTAGGTGCTGGTCGTCGTGGCGCTTGGCGTAATGAAGTTAAAGGTGTACATGCCATTGTTGGTCCAACTATAATTTACCGCATAATTTTGGCCGTTGCGCACATAATTGAG
>CAIVGO010000757.1 GCA_903905445.1 uncultured Bacteroidota bacterium | reverse complement strand
GTGATTAACACGCCCGGCGACGAAGTAAGCCCGTTCTACCGCGATGGCAAATTGTATTTTAGCAGCAACGGCCGTCCAAGCCTGGGTGGTTTAGATGTGTTTGAAAGTCAATGGAATGGCTCCGTTTGGAGCGCGCCAAAACCATTGCCATTGGGCGTCAACTCCAGTGTCGATGATCAGTACTACTCCCAATCTGTGGATGGATACTCTGGATTTTTGGTCAGCAACCGACCTGGACCAAACAACCTGAAAAGCAAAACCTGCTGCGACGATATTTACAACTGGGAAATGGAGCGCATCAAGGTTCAACTGGTGGCCAACACCTTCCGCCTGAAACGCCAAAAGGAAAAAGAAAACCAGCCGCTGCCGAATTGTACCCTGCAAATTGTGGACGTAACGGAGAAAAATCCGGCTAAAGTAGACGAAAAGAACAACGCCGGAGGCAATGACTTTAGTTTCGCACTACAACCCGAACGCTCTTACATTCTGATCGCTACCCGCGAAGGATACCAGTCCGATACCATCAAGTTAAATACGGTTGGTGTGAAAAAATCGATTGTGATCGACAAAAAACTCACCTTGCGTTTGAAGAAAAAGGAGCCTGTGATCGTGAAACGCAACGAGCCAATCCGCTTGAACAACATCTATTACGACTTCAATGACGATAAAATCTTGACGGATTCTGAAAAGGACCTTCAATTCCTGGTTGATTTGATGAACAAATACCCGGACATGAAAATCGAGTTGTCTTCACACACGGATGCGCAAGGTAAAGTGGATTACAACCAAAAACTGTCCCAACGCCGTGCCGATAGCGCCAAACGCTGGATGGTGGCCAAAGGCATCGCCGATGATCGGATTACGCCGGTTGGTTATGGCGAACAGTTCATCCTCAACCGTTGCACCGACGGCATCGAATGTACCGATGACGAACACCGCTACAACCGTCGCACCGAATTCAAAATCCTTGCCGGCCCAACCAGCATCGAAATTGAAGAGAAAATTGAAGAATCTACGGATAAATCAAAAGCACAAAAACCTGGCGGCAAACAATCCGTACGCCCAGTTTTTTTTTATCAAAACTAATTAAGGCCGATACCATCGCGCCCGGCATCGACTGGAATAATCCGGTCGATGCCGTTTTGCGTTTTAAGCAAGACACCATTGTTTTCGGAGCCGTGCAGGAAGGTGAAAAAATTGGAACCGAATTCGTCTTTGAAAATACCGGGAAAGACCCACTTGAAATTGAAATTGTAAGCGCTTGCGAATGTATTTATATGGATTGGACGGAAGGTCCTATTCCTGCCAAAGCGCTCGGCCGCATCAACCTGATTTTTAATACGGCCGGCCATTCGGGCAATCAGTCTAAAACAATCGACGTTATTTTTAAAAATACAGACGCCAACGATTACCCGCTGGTAAAACAGGTACAATTATTGGTGCAGGTTCTGCCCAAACGCGAATAAAAGACCCAAACAAGTCTACTACCCAAAACAATTACGCATGAGAAAAGGATTGCCGCTGTTGATTTTAACGATTGCCGGAATGAGTGCTTGTGTAAAACCAAAAATCTACAAAGCAGAAGTACGCACCCGCGAACTGGGAGAAGCACGTGAAAGTGTTTTTGTAAAGGAATTGCAAGACCGAAAGGCGGAGACCGCCAAATTGACCGAAACGGTGGGTGCCCTGAATCGAACCATCGGCAACCAGGAAACGATGCTGGCCGATTTGCGCACCGAACTGAGTTCCCGCACACAGCAAATGGGCGAATCTTCCAGTAAACTTATTTCGGAAAAAATTGCCCTCGAAAAAGAGTTGGCTGCTACCAAAGCGCAACTGGACAACCGCAGCGCAATTGTCCAAAAAGTACGCAATGCCCAAAATGAACGCAAACTTCAACTGGACAATCTGAAAAACAACCTCACGAAAGTATTTGAAAAATCGGAAGGCGTGGCCATTGCGATGGAAGGTGAAACCGTGGTGGTCAATTTTAATGACAAATACCTGTTCGACCTCGCAGGGATCAATGTAAATGCCAATGGGAAAAGCCTGCTTTCGAATTTGGCAGGATACCTGAGCAACCACCCGGATATAGACGTGGATATTGTAGCGTTTACCGATAACGCATTGCCGAAAGACAATAAAATACTCAAAGATACTTGGGAATGGAGCCTGTTGCGTGCGACCACTTTGGTTCGGCTGCTTATCCGCGACTACAACATCAACGCCAACCAAATGACGCCTGTAGGAAAGGGGGAGTTTTATCCAATAACTTCGAATGAAACACCAGAAGGGCGTCAAAAAAACCGCCGAACCTTGATTGTATTTCGCCCGGAACTGCAAAAAATACCTACTGCGGAATAACTAAAGTCCGACGGCTAAAGCCCATACAATTTACGGGCGTATATAAATAAGGTATAAAAAATGGGTTGAATTGTCGTCCAATATTGCGAAAGCGTGCTTTGGAGTACAATTCAACCCATTGGAATTAATTTTCAGATTCTTCCTCAGACGCTTCTTCATCGTCACCTTCTTCTTCCTCTTCGTCGTCGCCTTCCTCTTCTTCTTCCTCTTCATCCATATCGTCCTCTTCCTCATCCATATCCTCTTCGTCCATATCTTCCTCGCTTTCTACTTCCTCTTCTTCTTCAGAGGTTTCGTCGTCAAAAGAGGTAAGTTCGAGTTCGGTTGCTTCGTCGAGGAGCAATTCCATTTCAACTTGGTCGAGTTGTTCAGTGTGCAACATGGTATTTAATTTTGAAAAGTGAAGGAAAGATTTGTTTAGTGACAAGGTAAAACAAATTTAACGCATGCGATCACCTTCCAAAATTAAGTTCTTATTAATAAAAACAGGCCCTATTTTTCCTCAATCAGCTCGATCAAGCGGTTCAATTCACCGTCATTTTCGAACTTCACGATCAGTTGGCCATTGCCCTTATCATTGCGTTTTAGTGCCACTTTTGCCCCAAAAAAGGCGCTAAATTGGTCTTGAATGTTGCGCAAATGATCCGGCAGGCGTTTGCTGGCTGCAGGCTTGGCACCCTTGGTTTCCTCTTGGTATTTACGGATCAATTCTTCTACCGCGCGTACCGATAATTCTTCGGAAATGATTTTTGCAAACAGCGAATTTTGAAACGCTGCATTGTCTTTAATGCCCGCCAAAGAACGTGCATGACCCATCGAAAGTTTACGCTCACGCACGGCTTCCTGTATTTTATCCGACAAAGTCAGCAGGCGCGTGTAGTTGGTAATGGTCGTCCGATCTTTCCCAACCCGCTCCGAAATTTGTTCGTGCGTCAGTTTGCATTCCTCCATCAGGCTTGCATACGACATGGCGATCTCGATGGCATTCAGATCTTCCCGTTGAATGTTTTCGATCAGGGCCATTTCCAGCATTTCCTGGTTGTTGGCAATCCGTACGTATGCAGGTATTTCGGTCAGACCTGCGCGTTTGCTGGCCCGAAAACGGCGTTCTCCAGAAATAATCTGGTATGCTTTTTCATGCAATCGGCGCACCGTGATCGGTTGAATCAAGCCATGCACCTTAATGCTGGCTGCCAACTCGTCCAATGCCTTATCATCAAAGTCTTTCCGGGGCTGATCCATATTGGCCTCGATGTGCTCAATGGGCAACAACAGGATATGGTTGGTCAACTCCCGAATGACTTCTTGTTGGTCTTCTTTGATTGCTTGTTCTAATTGGGACGCATTTTTCAACAGCGTTCCAATCCCCTTGGTATTAAAGGTAGTTTTTGCCATTAATTCTGGTTTTTTCTCAGGAATTCCTCAGCCAGGTTAAAAAAGTTGGTTGCGCCTTTGCTGCTCACATCGTACAGTGCAACAGGCGTATGTTGCATTGGGGCCTCCGCAATACGGCTATTGCGGTGGATAATCGTTTCAAACACATAATCGTCCGAGCTGTTCCGCACCTCTTCCACAATCGCATTCGCCAGGCGCAAACGGGTATCGTACATCGAAATGACCAGACCTTCTACTTGCAAATTTGGATTGTAGCCTTGTTTTACCAAAGCAATGGTGTTTTTCAATTTTGACAATCCCTCAAACGAAAACATTTCACATTGTACCGGAATCAAAACAGTATCCGCCGCTACCAAGGCATTCAGGGTGATCAAACCCAGCGATGGCAAACAATCGATGAAAATATAGTCGTAATCTTTACGCACCTCGGCCACAATACCACGCATGATGTATTCGCGGTTGGGCATGTTGATCAACTCCAATTCCGCACCAACCAAATTGATGCTGGATGGCAATAAATGTAAATTGGCGGTTTCCGTAGAAATAATGGCAGAACGCGGATCAATGCCGTCTACCAAACATTCATACAAACCTGGAACATCGTTGCTATCCGGCAATCCCACCCCCGAAGAAGCATTGGCCTGTGGATCAGCATCAATAATCAATACTTTTTTCTCCAAAAGTGCCAGAGAAGCAGCAAGATTAATTGCCGTGGTTGTTTTGCCTACACCGCCTTTTTGGTTGGCAATCGCTATAATTTTACCCATGTCTTTGAGCATGTTATCAGAAATTTATTGGTAAATGTTGTGTGTCTTTTAAACTTCTAAGCTGCCGCCGATGGGCAACAACTCCAGATCTTTCCCTTTTGCCTCAAAGGCCGCAATGGCTTCTGATTGGTCTATGACAATATAACCAAATGTGTCGTAATGACATCCCAACACCCGTTTACAACGAACAAAATCACTGGCCAACAAGGCATCATGATAATCCATCGTAAAATTAGAGCCAAGTGGCAAAATAGCAAGATCGAGTGGGGGACAAGTCATCGGAATCAATTGCATGTCCATATGTACCGCCGTATCACCCGCAAAATAGACCACCCCTTCTGCCGTATCAAACACATAGCCCACGGCGGTTCCACCGTAGCTGCCATCCGGAAAACTGCTGCTGTGTACCGCATGTACCATTTTTACCCGCCCAAAATCAAAATTCCACCAACCGCCAATGTTCATCGGATGGGCTTTAAATCCCTTGTGGCCGTAATAACCACTCACTTCTGCAATTCCAACGATCGTCGCTTCCGGGTTGTGGGCCATCACAGTTTCCACATCGCCTACATGATCGCCATGTGCATGCGACAGGAAAATATAGTCACAACGCAAGGCATTTACATCCACTTCCGTAGCAAGCGGATTGCCCGTAATAAACGGATCCAACAAGATGCGGGTACTGCCAATGGTCAGTAAAATGCAAGAATGTCCGTAATATGTAATCTTCATGGCGTATGGAAAAAACAGTAAATTCAGAACTGCAAAGATACCTTGGTTACCAACATTTAGGCAGGCAAAAGTCGGGTTTAGTTATCCCCCGATTATCCACATGTTGTTAACATACCATGATGCCGCGCTGACGCCACAGTATCAAGGTGGTATGTGTAAAAGGCTTTCAACTTTGGCTGAAATGCACAATGGGCATGGTTAGTAACCTGTCGTACTTTATACGTTTTTGGATTTCCGCTTAAACGACCAATGGATCCAAACCCGGGCAGCCAAGGTACCGTCTGGCAAGTAACCGCTCGATTCCATCACGATTTCCTGCGCCGCTCCTGTCGTAACCGCCTGATGTATGACCTGGGCAATTTCCTCCCCTTGTTTACATTCAAAAACCAGGGTACGGTCGGCCTTTTTATAAAAATCTGCTCGTACGGCCGTTACCAACATGGAAACGGGTGGCATTTCTTGTAACTCGGCCAGGCCCAATAACCCGGTCGAAAGTTCGGCTGCTGCACATTGGGCCGCAAAATAGGTAGAACGAAAAGGATTCTGAGAACGCCAACGATAGGGTAGCGCTACCCGGGCCATGTGCGCATCACATTGCACTACATACATGCCCATAAACCAGGCTGCTGGCAATTTCCAAAACAGAAAAAGCCGCATACGCCATTTTTCATTGACCCAACGGTAAAAAGAAGTTTTTTTCATTGAAAAGGAACTGTTTCGGCAAATATATTGTTTAAGTTAGTGTTATTTTTAAAAATTTAGTCAAACGTTCCTTTGCAAAAACCTTACATTTGACTAACAATATATTGATTGCACCTAACTATTCTGTTGTTAACGGCCTGCGTCCTTCTTTTGCCTTTATTCGGTGATGCAGGGATTTTATTATTCACTCAAAAAAAATAAAACATGGAGTGGAGAAGACTTAACGGACAGCGCATCGAGCAACCCCTGTTGAACGCAGTGGAGGAAACCATCAAACGGGAAATTGCCAGCGGCTTCAAGTTGAAAGTGTGCATCGGAACAGACTCGCAAGTGATCGGCGAGGAAGTACATTTTGCCTCAGTGATTGTGTTTTTGCGCGAAAAACGCGGCGGATTTATGTTTATCTCCAACGATAAAGTATTCCGCAAAATGACCCTGCGCGAACGGATGATCCTGGAGGTGGCCCGCTCGGTAGAGGTCGCTTACGCACTTTGTCATTTGCTTGATCAATACAGTGTCGCCCTCGAAGTGCATGCGGACATCAATACCGATCCGGCATTTGAGAGCAATACCGCATTGAAAGAGGCGATGGGCTACATTCTGAGCATGGGTTTTGTTTTTAAAGCCAAACCAGACGCATTCGCATCGTCTTCTTGCGCGGATAAGGTCATTTAAATGCCCAAAGCGTTCAAAACCCATCAACGGACAAATTTTTTCCGCTGTTTGAAATGCATTTTGTTTTTTTGCCGAAACCGGACGGATGTTCATCGATTGTTGGTACAAATCGCTGACTATAGCCAACGCTATGTGGTTTTGAAAAAGGCTGGATTCTAATCCATTTAAAATCAATTTTTATCCATCTATCCTTCAAATCCATTTAAATCTTGGTATAATTAGTGCATCTTTGGCCCGAATTTAAAAAATCTGGCATGAAACGACGCATTTTTCTACTCGCGCTCGCACTGGCGCTTGGCGGCGCATCGAACGCGCAACAAATTAATTTTCAAAAATTCGATCTGCCCAATGGCCTGAAAGTGATTCTGCACGAGGATCACAGCACGCCCATTGTGGCAGTATCTGTTATGTACCATGTTGGTTCTAAAAACGAAAGTATCAACCGCACCGGATTTGCCCACTTTTTCGAACACTTGCTGTTTGAAGGTTCCGAAAACATCGCCCGAGGCCAATTTGACGATTATATCAGCAATGCGGGCGGTACCAACAACGCAAATACCACCTATGACCGCACGTTCTATTACGAAGTACTGCCCAGCAATCAATTGGCACTCGGACTGTGGCTCGAAAGCGAGCGGATGCTGCACGCCATGGTGGAGCCTGCCGGGATCGAAACCCAACGACAAGTAGTGAAGGAAGAACGGCGTTTGCGCTACGATAATCGCCCGTACGGACGATTGCTCGAAGAAACCATGAAGCGCAGCTATAAAGTGCATCCGTATTCCCACTCGGTGATCGGATCTTTGGTGGATATTGATGCCGCGAATGTGATTGATTTTCAGCAGTTTTACAAAGATTTTTATCGGCCCGACAACGCCATTCTCAGTATTGCCGGCGATCTGAACATCGAGCAGACAAAGCAATTGATCGAATTGTATTTTAAGGATATTCCAAAAGGCGAACAGGCTATTTTCCGTCCCAAAATCACGGAACCTCCCATCGTTCGGGAAGTACGCGATACTTTTATGGACAATATCCAATTGCCTGCCCTGGTGTACAGCTACCATATTCCCGCCCAAGGCACTGCCGATTTTTATGCCGTTAAAATGTTGGGTATGCTGTTGAGTCAGGGTGAAAGCAGCCGCCTCAATAAGCAATTGGTCGATGAGCAACAAAAATCGGTTGGCGCAGGCTCTTTTCCACTTGAATTGGAAGATCCAGGCGCTTTTATGATGTATGCCATCGCAGCTATGAACATCGATCCCGCTGCCTTGGAAAATGCGATGGACGCGATTATTAAAGATGTGCAAACAAACCTCGTGTCGGATAAAGAATTTCAGCGGGTGCAGAATCAAGTGGAAAACGACTTTATCGGCGCCAACAATCGGGTAGTCGGTATCGCCGAATCCCTGGCTACTTACGAAATGTTTTTTGGGGACGCCAATTTGATTAATACCGAACTGGAGCGTTATCGCAAGGTAACCAAGGAGGACCTGCGCAGGGCAGCGAATTTGTACTTAAACAAAGACAAACGGGTTGTACTTTATTACCTGCCTGTTAAAACTCCTTAATCGCCCGATTTGCTCCTTCCAATTTTAATTTAAAAATACCTTCCATGAGAAGCATCGCCTATTTGGCACTTTGTGCCGTGCTTATTATAGCAGCTTGCAGCCCAAAAACGGCCAGCAAAACCGAAACTACCCCAACCATCAGCCTGGCACCGGTTATTCCGATACCCAAGGGCGATATCCGTAAAGCCGCACCCAAATCGGGCACCGCGCCCATTATTCAAATTGCCAAGGCAAATACCCTGCAATTAGATAATGGCCTGACTGTCATTGTGGTAGAAAACCATAAACTCCCCACGCTTTCGGTGCAGTTATTTGTCGATTATGAACCGGTACTGGAAAAATCGGCAAAAGGATATGTCGATATGATGGCCGATTTGTTGCTAAAAGGCACCAAAACACGCTCTAAAAGCCAAATTGACGAAGAAATCGACTTTATTGGGGCTACTTTAAATGCCAATCCAAATGGCTTTTTTGGCGAATGCCTAAGCAAACACGCGGATAAACTCCTGAATGTACTCTCCGATGCTACCCTCAACCCCGTTTTTCCAACCGAAGAACTCGAGCGCAGCCGAAAACGTCAAGTGAGCAACCTCGCCCAAAGCAAAACGGACGCCAATTTTATGGTACAGCAATTGTCGGCCGCCCTGCGCTATGGAAATACCCACCCATATGGCGAAATTAAAACGGAAGAAAGCATAACAAAAATCACCCAAGCCCAGGTGCAAAAACACTATGCCACGTTTTTCAAGCCCAACATCACCTACCTGGTAATGGTGGGGGATATTTCGAAGGAGAAAGCGGAAAAATACGCAAAACAGTATTTCGGGAAATGGCAAAAAGGCGATGTGCCCAAAGAAACATACGGGTTGCCACGCCCACCTGATAAGAATTTGGTGCATTTTGTCAACAAGCCCGGTGCCGTTCAATCGGTTATCAGCATCACGTATCCGATTGAATTGCAACCCGGACAACCCGACGAAATACGGGTTCGCCTGTTGAATACCGTTTTAGGTGCTTATTTTAACAGCAGGGTTAATTCTAATTTACGGGAAAAACACGGCTGGACTTATGGCGCGAATACCCGCATGAATTCCGACAAGTTGATCGGTTATTTTAGTGCGGGTGCAAGTGTACGCAATGGCGTGACGGACAGCTCAATCGTGGAGTTTTTGAGCGAATTAAACCGCATCAAAACCGAAAAAGTGCCGCCCAAGGAATTGCAAATGGTGAAAAATGTGCTTACAGGCCAGTTTTCACAAAGCCTGGAATCGCCCGAAACCGTTGCGCGATTTGCGTTGAGTGCTGCACGTTTTGGCTT
>CAIVGO010000756.1 GCA_903905445.1 uncultured Bacteroidota bacterium | reverse complement strand
CAGATAAAAGCGCAAATTACGGCTGCTGATTTGTTTCCGTTTTCCGTAACCGATTCGCTGGGTGTGTTTTTATTCAAACTTAATTACCATCCGGCCAATGATTCCAACAGCACCAATTATGTAATTCGCAACCGCAGGTACCTGGGAGACGCGCCCGATTTTGAACTCGAAGGCAAAAAATACCCCTGTATCCGCATGGGCATCCGGGAAATCGTAGGCAATGAACGCGAGGGCGCTTGGGAAGCCGAAGGGGTAGGGGAGGAGTGGTACGCCAAAGGCTTGGGACTCGTATATTATAAAAAAACCTTCAATAAGGGCCAATTGGTGCTTGAATCCAGATTAAAAGCCCGCTTTCCCATGAGCGAACTCGAAAAACGGGCAAAGCAGTAATAGAAACCAGAATGTTCCGCGCTCGGGCATGTTTTCAAAAGGGCAAAAAAAATCGCCGGAGCGATTGGCGCCGGCGAATCATTTCTTTTGGGGAAGTCAACTCAATTAAGAAGCAAAAAAGGAAGGGAATTTAGCAAGAATCACGCTTTCCCAGACAGTATAGAACTTTTGATGCGTTCTATTAAAGCGGGTGAAGCTTTGTGGTGAGCGATATGGGTCTTTAAAAATAAACGAAGTGATTCTTCTTCTGGCGATTCGGGTATCCTGGGGGAGGGATTTTCTGAAAATACTTTTTCTTCTAAGCGTGTAAACTCATCCATAAACGGTTCAGGAGGAGTATTGGAGTTTGGAATTCCGTTTCTTTGGCTGGCAGCGGCATCGTTACCTTGTTGATTGCGAAGATTTTTCATGTGAAAAAATGATTGTGTCGCCATTTATTTGCCAGACTTGCTACAGGTTGAAACCACCAAGGGACAATAACCGGGCGTGCAGCTGCGACCTGTTTGGGTGCCAACCAAAACGGTCCGACCAGCAGTGCGCCAATTTTGTGCGGTAATTGTATTGGTAAATTGCAACATGGAGCAGTGCGCTGCTTGCGCCTGCTGACCTGCAAAGAAATGTGGACGAGTTAAAAACATGGTTTGAAAAAAAAGTATAATTTAAAAGGGTTTATCACGGTGGCAAGCCAAACCGGATAAACCCTTTTTTTTACGATTTCGAAACATCGTTTGTGCGGCCTTGTGGCATAGCATCATCATCGTCTTGTGAACGGAATCCCTGTTTGCTTGCATATTCCAACAGTTTTGCCTGCAAAATCTGCCGTGCACGGAACAAACGAGAACGTACGGTCCCAATCGGAATACCCGCTATAGCAGCGATTTCTTCATAGGTGAAGTCTTCCAGATCCAGCAATACCACCATCCGGAATTCAGGACGCAACGCATTGATCGCGAGGGTCACCTCATCGCCCATCAGTTGGCCGCCCATTTCCTCGTGCAAATCGAGGTAATGCGCAGAAACGGGATCGTCTTCATTGTGGTACACCACGATGTCTTCGTAGTCCACCTTGTAAGGTTGGTTCCGCTTGGTGCGGTACTCATTGATAAAGGCGTTGCGGCAAATCCGGAACAACCACGCTTTGGCGTTGGTATCTTCCGTGTAGCGATCTGCAAAGCGCCAGGCCTTCAGGTACGTTTCCTGCACCAGGTCATCTGCCAACGTCGCATCGCCCGTCAGTCGACAAGCGAAGGATGTCACCGCATCGATCAAAGGAAGGAATTCCTTCTCAAAGATGCGCAGATCCCGTTTGGTTGCAGTGTAATTAGCCGTGGTAGTCAATGTAGCCATAAAGCTTAGGTTTAAGTGAGCCGAACCACAAAGGTGGGCGACATTTACACACAACACAAGGGGTAGCTTGAAAAGTTCCGCGTTCTGAAAAAAAAATTAAATATTTTTCCCAAAGTAAAACCTTGATACCAATCTGTGAAAATCCGTGTAATCCGTGGTGGCCCCTTCGCTGCGGATGGTCGTCCGCGCGTGCACGTACAAGCGCGAGGACTATGTGCAGCCGAAAAGCAAGCCTCCATTTTTGCTAAAATTGTGCATTTGCTACACATTCAACCTTACAAGTGCTTGAATACGATTATTTTTGAAACCGAATGCATCCCCGTGCCATTTAGCCCCCTTACTGCATATTTAGCCGCTAAAATAGCACACAAGTCTAATCGTAATTGCTAATTAAATAAAATTAATCACCCTGAGATAATGCGTAAAAAACGCCCCATTATTTCAATAAAATATCTATCCATGCGCACACGCTACCTGCTCCTACTGCTGTTCTCCGCCCAGTTCCTTTCGGCACAGCCTTATTTCAACCCAACGTTGAAAACGTCGGTTTTGCCCTATCTACGCATCATTAACCCCGCCAATGAATGGACCGTAGAACATGCCGAGTTGTTCAAGACTTCCCGCCGGAAATACCGCTTTGCACCCGATTCGGTGTTGGTCAATGGAAAATACTGTTATGAATTAAAATACGAGGATAGTTTCTTCGGCGCATATTCCACAAACCGGTTTTACCGCGAGGAAAATGGCATCGTTTATACTAGCAATGAAGAGGTGGTGTACGATCTGAACCTCGGCACATTGGATACCATGGTGTATTATTACTACCCTAACCAGTACACGCGAACGGTCACAGCGGTAGGAACGGTGTTTTTTAACGACAGTCTGCCACGAAAAACCCAAAAGGTGGAATGCCCAAACACTCCGGACTTCCCGATCGGGAACCCGATTACCATTGTGGAAGGCATGGGGGATCTCGAAGATTTTTTCCACGCGCCCTTCCATTGTATTAATCCGCTTGACGGCCCATCTGATTATATCGTGTGTTTTTCGGTAAATGGCCAAATCGTATATATGAAGCCAGGAGAAAGTTGCGACCTCACCGCAACCACCCTCCCCGACAATCATACACGCATCTCCGTCTATCCGAATCCGGCCGACGAGCGCCTTTATATCGATATTCCGGCCTCAGTCGCCGAATCAGCCTACCAACTACGAATTTATAACACCCTGGGTGCCTGTATATTAACCCCCAAAATGGCCACATCCGGTGGTTTGTTGACGGTGGATATTGCGCGATTGTCACCAGGTAGTTATTGGGGCATGCTGCTGGGTGCGGATGGGAAAACTTTTCCTTTTGGGTTTATTAAGAAGCGGGAATAACTGGAAATGAAAAGCGACAAAAAACACACCATTAGACATATTTCGCGCAGATGCGACACAGATGAATTTTCGCAGATGTTACGCAGATTTTTTCTGCGTAACATCTGTCCTTTTTTCTGTGTAACATCTGCGCGAAATAAAAATGTCCAGTAGTGTGGACAAAAACAAGTAATGTCTTTGTCGCTTTTCTTCCCAATGCACCGCGTATTATAAAATCTGTGCAAATCCGCGTAATCCGTGGTAATTCCCCAGATTAATTCTGCACCGGCAAAGCCGAATACTGCTTCCCAAAACGCAGCATCTGTTGCACAAAATCCAGTTCAAGTTCCACCTTCACATCGGTGATTTTGCCCGTCCCGTCTTGCACTGGCACCAACTTGGGTTGCACAAAGCCGCCATAAGGCTTGGTAGGCAAGCTCGAATACCGGCTTTTTACTTCTTTCACCAAGTCCGCATCTACTTTTACCCCATAACCTTCCACCAACGCACGGGCGGCCTTGAAATCGCCTTCCGACTTAATCCGCTGTATTTCCGACAATAACGCGCCGAAAATAACCCGCAATTTGGCATAATCGCGGATGTCCAAATAGGTTTTGCCATTGCGCACGCTGCGTACAATTACGCTGTCTTTCAAGCCTTTTTCATACGCCCACGATGCCACCAGGTGCCGGTTGCGCATGTGGTCTTCCTCTAAGTTGGAGCCCGGCTGGATCCGGCGCAATTGCGTCAACAAGCCATTCCGAAGGTATTGGTCGTATTCAGCTTTATAGGCTTCTGCGTCCGGCAACAAACCCCATTCAACCAATTTTGGGTCGGGCATATAGTACAAGGCCACCAAATCGGCCCGGCCTTCTTCCAACGTGCTGGCGTATTGTTTGAGGGTCACGTTGGGCGCGGCTACACCCGGTTTCAATTTTCCGCTCGCATGTCCGATCACCTCGTGCAAGGCGGTGTGCATTTTGCCACAAGCCTCGGCGTATTTTTTAGCAATTTCAATTTCTTGTGGATCGTTGGCAAACTCGGCTGTAGCCAATGCGCCGCCCGCTTTGCCATAGGCATTTTCAATATTGAGCAAACTCACCGATTTAGAGCCATAATCTGCTCTAATCCAGTCCGAATTCGGCAGATTTACGCCGATAGGGGTTGCAGGGGCACAATCGCCACCTTCCATGGCTACGTTGATAACCCGGTAGCTGACACCCTGCACGGTATCCTTCTTATAAGGTGGCGGAATGGTGCTGTTGTCTTCAAAATATTGGGCATATTTGCTCACAATGCTCATTTTTTCGGTCGCCTCAGGGTCATTGTACTGTACCATTGCCTCAAAATCGGCCTTGTAGCCTTTCGGGTCGTGGTACACTTCAATAAAGCCATTGATAAAGTCGATGGTACTGTTGGTTTCTTGCAACCAGGCAATATTGAACTGATCGAAGGTTTTGAGGTCGCCCGTTTTATAAAACGCAACCAAAAGTTCAAGGGCCTTTTTCTGCTGCTCGTTTTCGGCAAAAGGAATGGCTTTTTCCAGGTTTTCTACAATTTTGTCGATAGCAGCACCGTACATATTGCCTGCGCCGGCACGCCACACTTTTTCAACCGGAGCGCCACCTGGTACGCCCACCAATTTGGAATTTAATCCAAACATGGGGCTTTGGGCACCCGCTGCTTTCATTTTTTGCTTGTAAAATGCATCTACTTCTGCCGCCGTAATGGCTTCGTAAAAATTCACGGCAGAGGCTTGAACGACATCCAGACCTTCCGCTTTATTGGTGCGTTTCGCCAGGATATTCGGGTCGTACAAAATGGGCAACAGGTTCTTTAAAAAATCTTCTAATTTTTCATCCGGTGCAAGCGGGAGCAGTTTTGCATCACTTTGTTGCACCAAACTGGCGAAATAGGCCTCCGGACAGCCCGGAATGATCTTGGTTTCGTTGTAATGGTGGTGGATGCCGTTGCTAAACCATACCCGTTTGGCATACACTTCAAAGTTTTTAAAATCCGCCTGGGTGCGATCGCCTTTGTACGATTCCACGATGGCTTCCAGGGTTTTACGCACCGTCAGGTTGTATTTGCAATGCTGGTCGTAAATAATGTCCCGGCCCCACAAAGTTGCTTCCGACAAATAATAAATGAAGGTTTTTTGCTGCAAACTCAATTTATCCCAACCTGGCAGTTCGTAGCGCAGAATCTGGATGTCGGCAAAAGTATCGAGCAATACTTT
>CAIVGO010000755.1 GCA_903905445.1 uncultured Bacteroidota bacterium | reverse complement strand
GCAGTCAAGAGCGCGGTCTTAAACAAATTTATCCAAATCGCCGCTCCTGTATCTGTAAAAGTCGCTTGAGGCTACTGGGGTAAGGGGAAAGATGGAAAATCGGGGATCTATGCAACAAAGCCACTTAGTGGCCTTAAAATCAATAAAATCAAAATCCCCCTGAATAAGCGTGGTAATACATTTGTCATTTAAAGAAGCACGGTAATCGTAATTCCAATTTACCGTATTAAACATGCCAGAAGCATTTTCCATAAAATAAGAAAACCCGCCGCGCATTTTTTTATACCGTTCGATCTTGTAAATATTAGTTGCGGCAAAACGCAAACGATCGAGGTCGGAATAGTCCAGGTCGCTTTCAAATTTACCATTTAACTGTTTGTACTTTTTGTAAATGGGTAATGCTTTGATTTCATCTCTGGTTGAAAGGAAATGAACATTTTCTTCATACCTTTTTGAAAATACACTGCCCAAACTGTCAGATTGGGTTGGAATCGCTCCAATTAACACCAAATTACTTACTTTTTTGGGATATTTGTGTACGTATTCCATCGCAACCAGGGTACCCATGGAATGGGCCATAATTTTCACTTTTTGAAGTTTTAATTGCCCGATCAATAAATCCAGGTCATGTACATTTTTTTCAAAAGTTAGCTGGTCTTCTGGCCCAGGCGACAACAAAGATCCCCTTTGATCATACAGTACAAAATGATACTGATGTTCCAAGCCCCTGATCGCATCCAACATATAGTCATGATTGGCACCAAAGCCCCCATGTATTACAAGTACAGTGTCCTTCCCAGTTCCCATTTCACGCACATAAATATCATGGTGATAATGATTAAGCGTATCGGGTGTCCTAAGATACCATTCCGTGTAATCGCTTACCTGGCCAAACAACTGAACCCATAAACAACAAAGACCCAACCAACAAAAAACAACTTTTTTCTTTTTCATTTCCTCTAAATTGTCCAATAATTGCGCCTAAAAGACCTGCCCTAC
This sequence comes from uncultured Bacteroidota bacterium, assembly GCA_903905445.1. Lineage (GTDB taxonomy): Bacteria > Bacteroidota > Bacteroidia > Chitinophagales > Saprospiraceae > M3007. Next base: position 2,042 of record CAIVGO010000755.1, on the reverse strand, counting down.
CCCACAAGGTTGCATGTTTGGAAATGAAAATTTTATCGGTTTACCCGCAATGTTTGCTTAGCGCCTAAAAAAAAACGACATCAAGATAACCATCTTAACGTCGTTTTTTCAAATGCTATACTACGAACGCATCATCGCACCAAACTAACCCCACCCGACACCGCACGCTCCGCCCCACATACCTGTGCACGCACCCGATAAACATACACATCGCTCGGCGCATCCTGGTTGTCGTGCTTTCCGTTCCAGGCCTGGTTGCCCTTGTACACTTCCACCCCCCAGCGGTTGTACACCCGCAATTCAAAAGATGCGATGGATGCGCCAAGCGGCTTAAAATCGTCGTTTACGGTATCATCGTTTGGGGTAAAGACATTGGGAATGCTCAAACTGCAATCGGGCGGCGTTACGGTAATCGTGACGGTCTCGGTCGCACTGCAACTATCCGCATTAAAAATGGTCAAAGTATAGGTGGTTGTTTCTGTGGGCGTTGCAATTGGATCCAAACAATCGGTGCAACTTAAACCCGTTGTGGGCGACCAGTTGGCCATACCCATGCCCATGCCTGTTAGTTGCACGGAAGCGCCCGACTGTATCGTAGTGTCCATCGTGATAATGTTAGCCATTGGAACCGACAACAACGTTACCTGCACGGCATCCGTGGCCGTACAACCGCTCTGTGTTGCCGTCAATACCAAGGTAGCGCTTTGTGTGCCTGTAAATTGTGGATTGGCAATATTGGCATTAGAAACCAGGTTAGCGGGCGACCAAGACAAGGTTCCGTCGCCCGATCCGTTTAAGGAAATGGGCGTGCCTGCGCAAATGCTTTGATCGCTCCCGGCATTTACATTCAGCTGAATCTCGTCAACGCGAATACTATCCACGCCAATGCCACAACCAGGTTCGGTCACCGTAACCGTGTATGTACCTGGCTGACTGACATTTAAGGTCTGGGTCGGCACACCATTCGACCAGGCGTAAATAGCATTGTTGATGCTACCAGCGTCTAATATCGTGCTTTGCCCATTGCACAACGTTTTGTCGGTACCCAAATCTACCTGTAGCAGGGAATCCACATCCCGGCGGAAAATCGCGTTGTCAAAATTGGGCAAGCCAAAAAAGCCGCTGCCGTTATTTCCGCTGAACGCAAGTTTATTCAACTCCACATAGGGCGTGGTATTCGGGCAAACGATGGTCGATAAAAACACAGAATCAATTACAAAGGAATTCTGAACAAAATATATTTTGCCATCTGGAGCCAATTGCATTTGTCCATTGATAATTCCAAAAGCTTGCAAATCTTCAACCAATACGATGCTTGCATTAATATCAGCACTGGTTAAATCCACATAACGCACCGATCCGTCTACTGCAATATAAAAAAGGCGTTTGCTGTTGGGCGAAAACTCGACGGAATTTACTGCAGCACTCAAAGTATATGGCTGACTGATGGCTCCATTGGAGGAATCGAATTGATACAATGCCTGGTCACCATTTCCTGCCGAGCAAGTGAGCCATTTTCCATCCGGAGAACCTTTGATGACACCGCCAGTAGCATTGGGCGTGTTGTAAATCAAGGAATTAACGGCACCGGCGATGGTCACCTGAAACACAGCCAAGCCACTTTCGTTATTGTGCGCAATAATCCAATAATCGCTGCCATTACTATGCCGCACCGCGCATAAACCTTCATAAGAGGGCACTAAAATAGTTGGCGTGTAGTTTATTACCCCGCCTAGTCCGCCATTAAGCGTCATATCAATTTCGAAATACGAAAGTCCACGTCCTGCGGGCTGGCTGGGTACACTACCGCCAATGTCGAACTCAATTTCTTCCATCGTAAATAAATAGTAATGGTTGGGGACACCCGGACGCGGGATAATCACCGCCGATTGGGCCGCACTGAAGCCGCCGCCCTCGGTAAAGCTCATATCGTACATAACCTCATGGTTGCGGTTCCAGATTAAACCGGCAGATTGCATGCTTGAAAGGTCGCGGCCGCCACCATTGCTGTAAAACAACAACTGACCATTGGCATCGGCAAT
>CAIVGO010000754.1 GCA_903905445.1 uncultured Bacteroidota bacterium | reverse complement strand
TCTTACCAGGATGTGGCACCGTTTTATGACGAAGTAGATCGACTGATTGGGGTGTTTGGCACCAATGAAAACCTGCCGAATGACCCGGATTCGATCTTTTTACCACCTCCGAAGCCGCGTTTGCATGAAATGATGCTCCAAAAAAACAATAAAAAACTGGGCATCACCACCATTCCTTCCCGCCTCAGTATCCTCACCAAAGCGATCAACAACGAACGGGGCGCATGTTTTTATTGCAGCCAATGTAACCGCGCTTGTATCGCGTATGCCGATTTTTCGTCGTCGTCGTGCTTGTGCAAACCCGCGATGAAAACCAACAATGTGGATGTGGTCTATTTCGCCATGGCCCGCGAGGTGCTCACGGATGCCAAAACGGGCCTCGCGACCGGCATTTCGTACGTGGATACCCTCACAATGGAAGAAAAAACGGTAAAAGGCAAAATCGTGGTATTGGCGGCTTCGGCATGCGAATCGGCGCGTTTGCTGCTCAATTCCAAATCGGCGCGTTTTCCGGAAGGATTGGCCAATTCGTCGGGCGTGGTGGGTAAATATTTGCATGATTCGACCGGCGCATCGCGGGGCGGCATTGTCCCCATGTTGTTTGACCGGAAGCGTTACAACGAGGACGGCACCGGTGGTTTGCACGTGTATTCACCTTGGTGGCTCGACAATAAAAAACTCGATTTTCCGCGTGGGTATCATATCGAATATTGGGGCGGGATGGATATGCCTGCTTATGGTTTTGGCTGGGGCATTGAAGAAGAAAATGGCTTGTTTCCGGGCCGCGATGGCCAACCGAAAGAGGCGGGTGGTTACGGCGCGGGTTTGAAAGACGATTACCGCCGTTTTTACGGGGCCTATATTGGCATGGCGGGTAGGGGAGAAGCGGTCGCCCGAGAAGACAATTATTGCGAAATTGACCCGGAAAAAGTAGATAAATTTGGCATTCCAGTGTTGCGTTTCCATTACAAATGGTCGGATTACGAGCGTTTGCAGGCAAAACACATGCACGATACGTTCGAGCAAATCATGCACGAAATGGGGGCAGTGCCTTTGGGGAAAAAGCCCACCGCAGAGCAGGATTATGGGTTAAATCTACCAGGGGAAATTATCCACGAGGTAGGCACCATTCGGATGGGCGACGATCCCAAACGTTCGGCGCTCAATAAATGGCAGCAGGCGCACGACGTGAAAAACCTGTTTGTGGTAGATGCAGCGCCTTTTGTTTCGCAGGGCGATAAAAACTGCACCTGGACCATTCTCGCCTTGTCGATGCGCGCTTCCCGCCATATTGTGGAAGAACGCAAAGCCGGTAAACTTTAATTCAAATATTCAAATTTATACCGCGATGAAACGTCGTAACTTATTGAAAGGCATCGGATTAGGCTCCTTAAGCCTGGTGGGTTTAAATGTGCCTGCAAAGGCTGCCGAACTGCTCTATCCGGCACCTACGCCCACCCCGGAAGTGGAGAAAAAAGACCCGGTGTTTGAGCAATTTGGCCGCACGGAGTATGAAAAAGTGCGCGATGCCAAAATCTTTGCCGAACAGTTTTTTACCAAACATGAAATGCAAACCATAACCGTCTTGGTGGACATTATTATTCCGAAAGACGCGCATTCGGGCAGTGCTTCGGAGGCTGGAGTACCTGCATTTATTGAATTTATGGCAAAAGACCGTCCGGA
>CAIVGO010000753.1 GCA_903905445.1 uncultured Bacteroidota bacterium | reverse complement strand
CATTACCTTGGCGATCCCGATTTTGTAAAAATACCAGCAAAAGGACTGGTAGATACCAGCTATCTGCGGCATCGGATGCGGACCTTCGATGCACAAAAGGCGACCATCAGCGCAGATCTTACGGCCGGAATTCCGCCCAAAGAAAGTGAAGAAACGACCCATTTTGCGGTGGTCGACTGGGAAGGAAATGCCATTTCCGTTACCACGACCCTCAACGACACATATGGAAGCCGCAGCGTGGTTGCAGGGACCGGATTTATCCTGAACAATGAAATGGACGATTTTAGCGCCAAGCCCGGTGTTCCCAACCTTTTTGGTGCTATTGGCGGCAAAGCCAACGCCATCGCACCCGGAAAACGGCCACTCAGCAGCATGACGCCCGTGCTGATCACCAAAAAAAATAAAGTATGGATGGCACTGGGTACCCCCGGCGGTACCACCATCCCCACCAGCGTTTTTCAAATCATTGTAAACATGGCCGAATTTGGCATGACCCTGCCAGAAGCCGTGCGCGCCAAACGGTTTCACCACCAATGGAAACCCGATCAAATTTCGATTGAGGAAGACGCTTTTTCGCAGCAAGTACAAGCACAACTCGAAAAAATGGGCCACTTTGTAAATATTCGCAGCCCAATCGGTCGGGTAGAAGCCATTGTGCGCCTGCCCAATGGTATGTGGCAAGGCGTGGCCGATCCACGTGGAGACGATACCGCACGCGGATTTTAACACAACCAAAATGCAAGCAACACCTACCATTGTGATCGTGGGCTCGGGCCGCATTGCCTGGCACCTGGGTAAACGCCTCAAATCGAAGGGCTTACCCATCGCGCAAATTATTGGGCGCACCGCTTCTAACATACGCCCACTCGCAGAAGCACTCAGTACCAATTGGTCGAACGACTATACCGAACTTCGCTCCGATGCCGACTGGATTTTGGTGGCCGTGCGCGATGATGCCATCGAATTGATGGCCGAACAACTTGCGCCTTTTGTTGGAGATAGCCTGGTTACCCATACCTCCGGCGCCACGCCCGGCAAGGTGCTGGAACCCTATTTTCAACGGTTCGGCGTGTTTTACCCCCTGCAATCTTTTTCCATGGAACGCAGTCCGGTTTGGTCCAAAATTCCGTTTTGTGTGGATGCTTCGAACGACACAGACTTGCTTTTTTTGAAAAAAACGGCCAAAACCATCGGAAATCTGGTGTACCGTGTAAATGACGAACAACGCGCCCTCTTGCATGTTGCCGCCGTTTTTGCCAATAATTTTGCCAACCATTGCTTTGCGATTGCCGAAAAACTCCTCGACGAAAAAGACCTGCCTTTTGAACTCATGCATCCACTCATGGAAGAAACCTTAGCCAAAGCCTTGCAAGATTCGCCAGAACGCATGCAAACCGGTCCGGCTTTACGCGGGGATGTCGATACCATCCAAAGACATTTAAATTTACTAGAACAGTACCCCGAATGGCGCGATTTGTACGATGGACTTACCAAAAGCATCAACCCCAATATGAAGTATTGACCGCCCGCTGGATAGAGATTGCCCCCGATGCACTACCTTTGCACCATGTTTGATACCACACAAAAAATTGGCATCCTCGGCGGCGGACAACTTGGTAAAATGTTGTGCCTTGCCGCTGCTAACTTCGATTTTAAGACCTATATATTAGACGCCCAGCCCGATTTCCCAGCCGGAAAGGTCTGTACGCAGTTTATTCCAGGCAATTTTAATGATTACGACGATGTAATGGCCTTTGGCCGGGAAATGGATATCATCACCATCGAAATTGAGCACGTAAATACCCAGGCCTTGCACGATCTGGAAAAAATGGGCAAAACGGTACACCCGGCCCCGCGCGCGCTCGATCTGATTAAGGATAAAGGCCTGCAAAAGGAATTTTACCACACCCACGCCATCCCCACCGCCGATTTTGAGTTGTTTGAAGATGAGCAAGCCTTGTTGGAAGCGGTTCAAAACGGTCGCTGGAAATTGCCTTTTGTGCAAAAAACACGCAGTGCCGGGTACGATGGAAAAGGGGTTTCTATCCTGCGCAATGCAGCCGATTTGGAACAAAAACTGCTCAAAGGCCCTTGCCTGGCCGAAAAACTCGTACCCGTTCAAACTGAAATTGCGGTCATCGCCGCCCGGAACGCACAAGATGAAGTGGCCATTTTCCCTGCCGTTGAAATGGATTTTCATCCGGAAGCCAACCTGGTTGAAATGCTTTTATGCCCCGCTGCGATTAGCCCGCTGGTAGCTGCCCAGGCCGAAGCCCTTGCCGAACAGGTGATCCGACAGTTTGATCTTTGCGGCTTATTGGCCGTAGAAATGTTCCTCACGGTGGAGGGCGACTTATTGGTCAATGAAGTAGCGCCTCGGCCCCACAACAGCGGGCATCACACCATTGATAGTGCCATTACCAGCCAATACGAGCAACATTTGCGCGCAATTTGTAATTTGCCCTTGGGCGCGACCGATCAAATTCAACCCGCCGTGATGCTCAATTTGCTAGGCGCAGCAGACTTTAAAGGTCCGGCAAAATACGAGGGTGTGGAAGCCTGTTTGGCCCTCCCAGGCGTACACTTGCACCTGTACAGCAAAGCGCTGACTTCCCCTTTTCGCAAAATGGGCCATGTAACCATTACCGCGCCCACCTTAGAATTGGCCAAAGAACGGGCTGAATTTGTCAAAAACAACTTAAAAGTAATTGCCTAAATGGTTGCAATCATCATGGGTTCCGATTCCGATTTGCCGGTTATGCAAAAAGCGGCCGACATTCTTGCACAATTGGCCGTTCCGTTTGAAATGACCATCGTTTCGGCGCATCGGACGCCCGATCGCATGTTTGAATTTGCCAAAAATGCCCATATTCGGGGTATTAAAGTCGTTATTGCCGGCGCGGGTGGTGCCGCGCATTTGCCCGGTATGGTAGCTGCAATAACACCGTTGCCCGTCATTGGCGTGCCGGTAAAATCCTCCAATTCCATTGACGGGTGGGACAGCATTTTGTCCATTCTGCAAATGCCCGAGGGCGTGCCTGTTGCTACGGTAGCGCTCAATGCAGCGCGCAATGCCGGTATTTTGGCTGCGCAAATATTAGGTACTGCGGATGTAGCCTTGCTGGAACGCATCATCGATTACAAAAAATCGTTGGAAGCCACGGTATTGGAAAAGGCAAAGAAAATGGAAGGCAACGCGTAACGGGAAACCTGAGAATGGTCGTATGTTTGCTGTTGGACGGGAAAACGCCCGTAACCTTCATTCTTCCAACCACTTTCTTTTAACATGATGACTTCCTTTTACAAAAAATGCACGCTCACCTGCGTCCTATTGGTATGCTTTACCTTGGCCGCAAACACGATTTTCGCACAAAGTGGCGACAAAAAAGTAGCGCTAACTACCTTTTTCGTAGACCGCCAAATTGACATTTCTGGCTTACCAGACAACAACAAGTCCTTTGTTTCGTCGATCATGGCGATGTCAAAAGACACCAACTTCAACCTGACCCCGATGTTGGCGAGTTTCAAAAAATCGTTTTTCGAAGAGTATTCCAAAAACTTCACTTTTTCGCTGCTTCCAGAAACAGAGGTAACCGAAAACCCAGCATACAAAGCATACGCTGAGCCCGACATGATGGACTATATCCGCCCGATTGTGGCCGACGGATATAAAATCATGTACCCGGGTTCTTTCCTCAATAAAAAAGAGAACCGCGCACAAAACGAAATGCTGGAAGTGTTTCCTACGGCCGACGGTGTAATGTTTGTATTTATGCGCTATGGATTTTATACCAAAGCGGCGATTGGCGGTTTGGGCGCTGCTGGCATCCGTGCCACTTGCCATATCTGGTTGTACAACAGAGAAGGTAAAGCGGTATTTAAAGTAAATGAAGGCGCTACTTCTAAAGGTACCGTTGCCCTGGTTGCGGGTATTCCGGTCGTGAGTGTAGAAAAAATCTTGCCCCTTTGCAAAGACGCAACAGAGCGTTTGCTCGAAGATTTGCAAGATCGATTGCCTAAAATGGCAAAAAAAGCAGGCGAAAAACTGTAATTGTTGCTATAAATAAATGTAAAACTAATCCCGAATTCTGGTGAAAACCAAAATTCGGGATTTTTCTTGCCCCTCGCTCGCGCGCGGTTCTACCGCGCACGAGCGGGAAAAATATTGCCCCTTTGCAAAGACGCAACAGAGCGTTTGCTCGAAGATTTGCAAGATCGATTGCCTAAAATGGCAAAAAAGCAGGCGAAAAACTGTAATTGTTGCTATAAATAAATGT
>CAIVGO010000752.1 GCA_903905445.1 uncultured Bacteroidota bacterium | reverse complement strand
ATCATTCGGGCTCCGCCCGAGGGCGGAAAACGGGCAGAGCCCGACAGATTGACACACGCGGTAGAACCGCGCGCGAGCAAGGGAGTATTCGTGATAATGGATAAAAAATCCCGAATTTTAGTTTTCACCAAAATTCGGGATGACTCATGTCTGCGATAGTAAGCGGTCAAATCTAGTTATTAGTAACCTGGATTTTGTGGGAAACCGCTCGGGTTATTCATGATATCAATTTCCTGTTGTGGAATTGGGTACAAGAAACGGAACGACGCAATGGTCTGTTTTTTACCACAAGCTTCAATGGCAGCAATGGCAGTGTTGGTACGCACAAGGTCAAACCAGCGATCGCACTCAAACGCAAGTTCCAAACGACGCTGTTTGTAAATTTCGTTGCGGAAGCTCGCCTGGTCTGGCAATTCTGCGCTGGTCAATTCTGCCAAACCTGCACGTTTACGTACCAAATTTAAAGAGGTAAATGCACTGCTGTTGTAACCCAATTCGTTGATTGCTTCTGCATGCAACAACAATACATCGGCATAACGCAAAATCGGGAAGTCATTGCCCGCAGCGTTGTTTACCGGTGTATCAAAGAATTTGCGGGGCATGATGTTGTTGTTGCCGCTTGGTTTCGCAAACTCAATCAAGGTTCTGCGGGTATCAACCGCATCATACGCTTTGTACAGGGTAGAATCCAGACCAACCACCTGGGTATTCGCATACCAGAAGCCGTGGTCCTGTCCAGCAATGCCTTTTGCATAACGTACTGCATACAAAATTTCCGCATGGTACTTCACGGTTGGGCTGAATGCATCCGCAACGTTCGGCAACAAGGAGAACTTTTGAGAAGCAACGACTTCTTCCAAAATGGTTTTCGCATCGTTGAATTTGCGCTCATACATGTATACTTTACCCAACATACCTTGTGCAGCGCCTTTCGTTACGCGACCAAGATCGGTGGTACCGTATGAAAGTGGCAAATTGGCTGCCGCAAATTTCAGGTCGCTTTCAATCAGTGCGTACACGTCAGCAACCGAATTACGGGTCAAATTGCCCGCTTCTGATGGTGATACCGTGCTACTTACGACCGGAACACCGCCCCAAAGACGAACCAGGTTAAAGTAGGCCAACGCGCGAATAAAAGAAGCCTCGCCTTTAATGCGATTTTTCAGGGTGTTGTCCATGTTGATTGGATCAACTGATTCCAATACCGTGTTGCAACGGAAAATGCTGGAATACAAAGAAACCCAGGAGTTATACAAATTGGTGTTGCCCGGAGAGTCCGAAAAACGGTTGATCTGGTAGTTTTGGCCAGCACCAGAAGACGGATCCTGGTCGAGGAAGTTATCGCCGCGGCTTTCCATCAAAATTTGGAAGGTACCGCCGTATTGGCTACCTACTGCAAGCGACTGATAGCAGCCGTTTACTGCAGTAATGGCATCAGAAGCAGTTTTGAAAAACGTTTCCGGTGCAATCGTCGATTGTGGCTCCAGCTCCAGGAAATCTTTGCCGCAAGAAGTGCACAACAAGGCACAAATGCTTAAAATTGAAAATATCTTTTTCATGTGAATGCTTTTAAAGTTGAAGGCGTTTTTTAGAAGTTAAAGTTCAAACCAACCGTGTACGTACGTGGAAGTGGGTAAGAGCCATAGTCTTCACCGGCTGCCAGAGAGTTGTCTGGGCGGTTGTTTACTTCTGGGTTGAAGAATGGGTACTTCGTGAACGTGTGCAGGTTTTGGATGCTCACATATACACGTGCTGCGTTGATGCGTGCCCGCGAAAGCAGGGCATTCGGGAAGCTATAACCCAAGCCCAGGTTGCGGATACGCACGTACGAGCCATCTTCAATGTGCCAGCTAGAGGTAATACCATTACCACCCGTTGCCAAACGATTGGGGCGGTTTGTTTTGCCGTCACCCGGGTTTTCAGGCGACACATAGTAGTTGGTGCTTGATTTCAGGCTGTTAAAGTTGCCCTCGTTGTTGGCAATGTAGCGTTTCAACAAGGCCATTACTTCAAAGCCTTGGCTGCCCTGGATGGCAAAGCTCAAATCGAAGTTGCCATAACGCAAGGTATTGCTAAAGCCGAAGGTGTATTTTGGCTGAATGCTGCCCAATACTTTGCGGTCGTTTGCATCAATTTTGCCGTCGCCGTTTACATCTTCAAATTTGAAGTCACCCACCTTGGTTTTATTGGTCGTTTTTGGAGACGCATCCAAATCTGCTTGGTCTTTGTAAATACCGATTTGGTTGTACACGAAATAAGATGCGATTTCCTCCCCAATTTTGGTGATATAATAGGTGTTACCTGTACCACCGGTTTGAATGATGGACGCGCCAGATGGTCCCAGCTTGGTTACCTTGTTTTTATTGGTCGTGTAGTTGATATTGCCATCAACGCCCCATTTACCCCATCTTTTGTTGTAACCCAAAGTGATTTCCACCCCTTTGTTGTTCATTTCACCGATGTTTTGCAAGTAGGTGTT
>CAIVGO010000751.1 GCA_903905445.1 uncultured Bacteroidota bacterium | reverse complement strand
TTACAAACACATGAGCTTACGACTTGGCGACATCGCCCCCAACTTCAAAGCACAAAGCACTGCTGGCGACATTGATTTGTACGAATACCTTGGCGACGGATGGGGTATTTTGTTTTCGCATCCTGCCGATTTTACGCCCGTTTGTACTACCGAATTGGGCCGCACCGCACAATTAGAGGAAACCTTCCGCCAAAAAAATACCAAAGTGTTGGCAGTAAGCGTCGATCCGCTCGATAAACATGCCAGCTGGGTAAATGACATCAACGAAACCCAGCATGTTACCGTTGGTTTCCCCATTTTGGCCGACCCCGACCGCAACATTGCTACGTTGTATGATATGATCCACCCCAATGCTTCTGAAAACTTTACCGTCCGCTCCTTGTTCATTATCGGACCGGATAAAAAGGTAAAATTGATCATTACCTATCCGGCATCTACGGGTCGCAATTTCCATGAAGTACTGCGTGTACTCGAGTCCTTGCAACTCACGGCCCAATACAGCGTTGCTACCCCAGCCAATTGGGAACACGGCGAAGATGTAATTGTAGTGCCTGCTGTATCGACAGAAGCAGCAATCGAAAAATTTCCGAAAGGCGTTACGGTGATTAAACCTTACCTGCGCTACACCCCTCAGCCTGACCTGTAAACCACTGCGTTATGCTTTATAACATCTGTTCATGTTGTTGTTGCTGTTGTTGTTCGTCCTGCCTAGCGGGTTCGAAGCGGCTGCTGTATGTGGTTTTACCAAAAAAGAATCTTTGATTCGGATAAAATAAAACCAACAACAAAACAGAAAGCGCCCTTCGATTCACCCGGATCGAAGGGCTTTTTTTATGGCAAAACGCAACATCAATTTGATTTTAAAAATACAAATATGTCGAACGACGCGCACACTAAATCGGATTTAAAATTGCGACAAGCCCTGCACGGCCTGCGCAAGCACATCGGCAACACGCCTTTGCATGCCGTAAAAGGCCTGTTTTCGAAGCCCGGTGTTCAAATTTTTGCCAAAAAGGAATGGGAACAGTTTTCCGGCAGTGTTAAAGCGCGCGCGGCGTTTCACATAATCCGGGCGGCGGTTGAAAGTGGCGATTTACATCCGGGCAAAATTTTATTGGATGCGACCAGCGGAAACACGGGCATTGCTTATGCAAGCATTGGGTTTGTATTGGGTATTCCGGTAACCCTCTGTTTGCCTGAAAATGCCAGCGCCGAGCGCAAAGAAATTTTGAAAAACTTTGGTGTAACCATCATTTACACCTCCCGTTTTGAAGGAACCGATGGCGCGCAGGAAGTTGCCCGGAACCTGGCAGCCGAACGGCCCGATTTGTATTTTTATGCCGATCAGTATAAAAACGATCACAATTGGCAGGCGCATTATTTCGGTACGGCGCTCGAAATTGTGGATCAGGCACCCGACATCACGCATTTTGTGGCTGGATTGGGCACGACGGGCACGTTTGTTGGCACCGGCCGCCGACTCAAAGTAATCAATCCCGATATTCAATTGATTGGCCTGCAACCCGATTTTCCAATGCACGGACTGGAAGGGTGGAAACACCTGGAAACCGCCGTGGTACCCGGTATTTACGATGACCAACTGGCCGATCGCTTCGAAGAAATCAGCACCGAAGCCGCGTATCAAGTCATTAAAGATGCCTGGAAATACGAACAATTGCAATTGAGTCCGTCATCGGCCGCCAACCTGGTGGGGGCCATCCGGGTAGCCAACACCCTTGAAAAAGGCGTGGTAGTTACCGTTTTGCCCGATAATGCTGATAAATATTCAGAAATCATTCAAAAACTCCTATAAAGTCAACGCAAAGTGGTTATGAAAACAGCTCGCTTCTAATCCATTGAAAATCAATTTTTTTTATCCATCCATCCTTCAAATCCATTAAAATCTAGGTATAGCATGCTCATTATTGAACCAAAAATCAGACAATTGATCCTGGAAGATGCCCAGCAAGCGTTCCCGGACGAATGCTGTGGTTTCGTGTTTGGCGACGAACAAGGCGAAACCCGCATTTTAAAAGACATCCTGATTGTGGAAAACGCCAAGGAAGGCGACAAACGCCGGCGCTTCGAAATTTCGCCCAAGGATTATCTCCGTGCCGAACGGTATGCCCTGGAGCACGATTTGACGCTGCTGAGTGTGTACCACTCCCACCCAAGCGCCCCGGCCATTCCATCAGAGGCCGATCGCGTGGCAGCGCAACCTTATTTTTCGTACATCATTGTTTCCATTTACGATCGCGGACGCACCGAATTGCTTTCCTGGCGCCTCAACGACGATTTTCAATTTGAACCAGAACAAGTGCTGGAACACGCACACAACTAAAAACAAATAAACATGGCAACTGTAATTATCCCAACCCCCCTGCGCAAATTCACCAACAACACCGCCAAATTAAATATTGAAGCGGGTAATGTGGAAGAAGTTCTGCTCGATCTTTCCACCAATTTTCCGGATTTGAAAAAACACCTGGTCGATGAAAAAGGCGAAATCCGTTCGTTTCTCAATATTTTTGTGGGCGACGATGATATCCGCGACCTCGCATTGGGCAAAACACCCCTTTCCCAAGAAACCGTTGTGAGCATAGTGCCTGCCATTGCGGGCGGTTTGGCTTAAACCCACATCACCTTTAAAATTGTAGAAACATGGCATCGTACCAGGATATTACCTTTTCAAAAGCAGAATTGGCGCGTTACGACCGGCATATCATCATCCCGGATTTTGGATTAGCGGCCCAACAAAAACTCAAAGCCGCCAAAGTGCTCGTCATCGGCTCCGGCGGCTTGGGCAGTCCGCTGTTGTTGTACCTCGCAGCAGCAGGCGTGGGCACCATCGGTATTGTTGAATTCGACGTGGTAGACGACAGCAACCTGCAACGCCAGGTGTTGTTTGGCAAAAATGATGTAGGCCGGGCGAAGGCAAGAGCGGCCAAAAGCAGGCTGCAGGCGCTCAACCCGCACATCAAAATACAACTGCACAACACCCGGCTTACGTCCGAAAACGCCCTGCAAATCGTGAAAAAATACGACGTGGTGGCCGATGGAACCGATAATTTCCCGACCCGCTACCTTGTCAACGACGCTTGTGTGTTGTTGGGCAAAACCAACGTGTACGCCAGCATTTTTCAATTTGACGGACAGGTTTCGGTCTTTAACTACCGCGATGCCGATGGCGTACTCGGCCCAAATTACCGCGATTTGTACCCCACGCCACCGCCGCCAGGTTTGGTGCCAAGTTGTGCCGAGGGCGGCGTATTGGGCGTTTTACCTGGCATTGTGGGCAGTATGCAGGCCAATGAGGTGATTAAAGTCATCACCGGCGTGGGTACCCCTTTGAGCGGACGTTTGTTTTTGTTTGATGCGCTCAATTTTGAAACACGCACCTTCAACATCAAGCGCCGGGCCGACAACCCACTGAATGGAGACAACCCGAGCATCACCCAATTGATTGATTACGAATTTTTCTGCGGCTTAAAAAATCCCGATGAAAAGCCAATCAAAGAAATCACCGTAGAAACCTTTTTGAAATGGCAGGCCTTGGGCGAACCCTATCAGCTCATTGATGTGCGCGAACCCAACGAGTACGAAACCGCCAACATCGGGGGCTTGCTTTTGCCCTTGGGTACCGTAACAGAACACGCCGACCAATTGCGCCGCGATGTTAAGGTGGTGGTGCATTGTCGTTCAGGCGTGCGCAGTGCCAAAGCCATCCGCGCCCTGGAAGCGCAGTACGGGTTGGATAATCTGTACAATTTGAAGGGCGGTATTTTGGCGTATCAGGAACAGGCGCAGGAGGTATAGTTACCGAATTACCGTAACCGATCCTTTCAGCACCGTACGGCTGCCCTGATCCTGTGCAAAAAACGACAGAAACCAGGTGTACACGCCTGGTGGCACCATTTTATCCCGAAACGTGCCATCCCAGCAATTGGCGGCATCCGATCCGGTAAAAAGCAGGTCGCCCCAGCGGTCGTACACCTGCAATTGATAATTACTGCAAGCTTCGACGGGGAAAACGCAAAAACGGTCGTTTTCCCCGTCATCGTTGGGCGAAAAAATATTGGGCACGTAAATGCCTTTTTCGTTGCAGCAGGTTTGCACGATGATTTGTACTGATTCGGGGCAAAAGTTGGCATTTTGGCCCGAAAACGCATAAACGCCCGGTTGCACAAAGCGGAAGTTCGGCTGGTACGGCGTTCCATTGTTTGGATCAACAAACGGGTTGGACAAGGTAAGCACGGTGCCCGGGCACAAAAAGGTATCCTGCGGGAAATCGGTGGGCGGCAAGTCATCCAGTACAATGGTATTTTGCCGCATGGTGTCGCAGTTGCCCGGCGTACGGATGGTATCAAGCACGACTGCATTGGAATCGTACACCATGCCGTTGATCCGCACCTGTTCGCCGCGGCACAGGAAGATATTGCGCGGAATGCGGGGCGATTCGTTAAACGTCAGGAAAGTCGTGCGCACGGTATCGCAATGCAGCAGCGAGGGCAAGGTATCGAGGATGGTGCCGGGCTGGGTATATATTTTGCCCTGAATGGTGATGGATGTTCCCGGGCAGATGGCAAGGGTGCGTTGTTGGGTTAGGTTTGGGAGGAATTGTAGTTGGTAGGTTTTAATGGTATCGCAATCTAATGTTTGACTTTCGAGGGTATCTCTAAACAAGGAAGTGGTCGTATAAATTACATTATTAATGATTACCGTATCACCCAAACAGCGTATTATTTCATTTTCAAACCGCAGGTACCTTTCATTCAAATCTGTCAAGGTTACAATCGTATCTTTTACACAATTTTTTATTGGATCAAATACACGTATAAAATAGGCCCCTTCAATCAGGGTATCAAAAACCGGATTGGGTCCAAATGGTGCTAAATTAATACTAAACAGGTTCGCGGTTTCATTTAAAACGCTAATTTGACCATTGAATTCGTTTGAGCATTCCGGTTGCACCAAGTTGAGTTCAATGTTTTTAAAAGGGAAAGCTAATACGTTGTCGTTTAAAATAGAAGGATCCGTAAGTACTAAACCCACTGCGCCGCTCGCTGCGCCATTCGACAGGTTTTGGTTTGCCATGCCGCGCATCCCTCCCAAAACGGAGGGTACAATCTTATTTAACACGTTATTTTGAACTAAAACTTTTCCGCCGCCACCACCTCCGCCTGGCCCGATAATTTGTTCGGCTACATAAAAAAAACAATCGCCACCACGTCCACCATTTGCGCTGCAAGAAAGGGTCCCATCTACCTTAAGCGCATCAATTATAATGGTTCCGCCACCGCCGCCGCCGCCTTGCCCATCGTTGGCGATATTGCCGGAAGGCCCATAAATATCTTCCCCATTGGCTCGTATGGTGTATGTGCTATTTTTAATCGTGCCTGCTTGTAAAAGAATGATTCCGCCTCCTGCACCACCGTTAGAGCCAACAAAATCATTGGAATGGCCGGCACCGCCGCCGCCGCCCAAGGTGATTTTATCTTTGCTATTGGGTAAAAAAGGCTTGCCGCCCAATCCATTTGTTCCACTCGTGGGCGCTGCTGGTATTGTGTAATATTCTAATCCTCCGACACCGCCGCTTCCTGCACCCGCACCGCCGCCCCCGCCCGCATTGTGCGCATTGCCGCCGCCCCCGCCATTGGCACAGGCCCCGCGACCAAAAGAAAATTCGGGCGCAAGTACGGCCACACCCGTGCCTTTTTGTGCTGCTAATAAAGGATTTATTGGGTAGGTAAATCCGGTTTCGTGGTATATAGATTGGTCAACATCTATAAAAGTGCCTCCTAAAAAGCCTTTTCCACTTACATCCATGTCCCCATGCAGCGTTATTTCATTTTTAACGGTTAATGCTAAAACACCACCCGTTTTCCCATTCCAGGGTTGGCAAGTCAGGCTACCCGTGAGCACATCCGTGTATTCGGGCACTTTTACCAACTGTACACTTCCACTTAAATCGTAAGGCTTAATCAATTCATACCACAATTGGATTTCATTGCCATTGATGGATTCAATTTTGCTGAACTCAAAATTTCCAACCTGATTTATATCGATGACATCACCGAATGAGGCAGTGTTGGTCAAGTTTACTTTTGCACCCTGCATTTGGATAATGAGCACCCGATCGCCCGGTGCGAAACCGGTGGGATCCTCTACCACCAGCAGGCTTCTTGCGCAATCAAAGGCTTGCACAACTGCATAAGCATTGATTATTCCAAAAATGGAATCCGTTGGGGGAGCATCTATTGATGGACTTTGGACTTTAAGAGACGCAACCGAACAAACCTGATTTGGGCGTACTTGCGTAATAAAAAACGTTATAAAACAACAAGTTAGAAAGGCTGTAAACTTTTTAAACGTATGCATAATAACTAGTTTATTTATTGAACGGAATTAGGACTCAAAAATAGGGCACTAATGTAAATTCAAAGACAGCCTATTATTATTGAATTGATTAAACGTCGCAAAAAAGCTAAAATAAACCAGGTATCCCTCGGGACCAAATTCAAAAAACGCAATAATTATCCGGTATTCCCTTTTCTTTGCCCCAAAACTTAAATACCATGGCCTGGAAGCAATCATCATTTTATTTTACCTATCAATCCATTAAATACGCCAAGAGCATCGGCCAGTTTCGAGGTTTTTGGAAATTTTATACTGCCTGGAAACAATCCTTTCGTGCGGGTCGTAATTCGGTTGTGGATGAGTTGCCCTGGCTCAATTTGCCCGCGCTCCAATATTTGGAAAAAAACATTACCCAGACTTTTAAAATATACGAGTACGGCGGCGGCGGCTCCACCCTCTTTTTTTGTGCGCGTGCAGCCGAGGTTGTTACCGTGGAAGATCATCAGGAATGGTTCAGCACGCTCACGCAAACGGTCAAAAATAAGTCCTACAACAACTGGCAAGGTCGATTTATCAGCCCAGAAACGGTTGAAGGCAACCCAAACCGTTCTCATGAAAACCCGGCTGATTTTAAGAGTGGTGCTAAAGGCCTGGAACACTTGATCTTTGAAAAATACGCTAAAAGCATCCACGATTTTCCAGAAAATTACTTCGACTTGGTACTGGTAGATGGCAGGGCAAGGCCTTCCTGTATTCAAGAAGCAATGCCACATCTGAAGTCCGGGGGGCTTTTAGTCGTCGATAACACCGAGCGCCCCTATTATCTTGCTCCTTTCCGAAGCATCTTGGCGGAAGGGTATGAAAAAATATTAGAAGCGCAGGCCCCCGTGTATTACACCCCCGATTTTACGATTACCAGCATTTACCGGAAGCGGTAAATTTGCACTAGATTGACATTATGAGTATGATGCCACCCTTGCAAACCCCAAAAATACCCTTACTTTTGGCAAACTAAACCACCCTCAACAGGGTGGTTACACAATTATAATTGCCATTTTCCGATTACTCAACGCTCCCATCACAATGAAATACTTCTTTGCACCCCTCTTACTCCTCGCAAACATTGCTTTTGGCCAGGTTACTTACGTGGATAAAAATAAAGCGCTGGATTTTAAAAACGCCTCCGAAACCATCGTGGTGCTCGCCACAGAAGATACCAAAACCCTGAACACCCTTGCCAAAAAGTCGAACAAAGACTTTGCTGCCCAATACAAAAAATTAGTAGCCGACTATAATGCGCAACTAAAAACCGGCTTTGCCCAACATTGGTCTTTCAACAATCCCGTGTTTATGACCCGCTCGGAACTGGCAACGTACAAAACACGCGCGACCGACCTCTCTAAAATCTTTTTTATCGCTTGTGGTGCAGCCGATGAAATGCTGGCAGAAGCAGGCCGCTTGTTGTCAAAAAAGAACGCCGAACCACGCATTTTAGACAAATTATTGGTGGTGGAAGACAATGCAAGCAGCATTGATATTTTACCGATGACCGAATTTGATGCTTATTTTAGCTCAAAATCGGACTGGGAAATGAAGCAGGAGCAACAAATGGACATCGATAAAAAACTCGGAAAAAGTGTGCAGGCCGGTGACTATCTCAAACACCGCCAACTGAATTACGTCGGGTTTTACCTCAGCCAGCACGCGCTGCCCATGGCTTCCGACCTGCACTTTGGCCTGTATTACCTGCAAGCGGATTTGAAACAAGCAGCCTTAGCAGGCAAAAAAGCGGAGAT
>CAIVGO010000750.1 GCA_903905445.1 uncultured Bacteroidota bacterium | reverse complement strand
GCAGAAAATGCGGATAGTGTGTCGCGTGATGTGCGCACGTATCGGCCTTTCAATGGCGACACCGTGGTGCTGAATGAGTTTAAGCACCAGAGTTTTTTTATGTTTAAGCACTGTGATTTGAACCGCATTCATACCGTTTCGCTGGGCTTGGGCACCGGCGATCATCTTTACCCTTGTCATGGGGGCATTGTTGAATTGCATTTGGATGCGCCGGATGGACCTTTGGCGGGAAAAGTGGCGTTTGAAGTGCGGAATGTGCCGAAAAACATGGAATTTTCAGAAGTACAGATCCCGGTGGGGTTGGCGGCGGATGGAAAGTACCACGATTTGTATTTTGTGGTAAAACATGCACAAAATCCGTCGGAACTGGCGCTGGCAGTGGATTGGGTGCGGTTTGAGTTGTCGCGCTAGGTGGGGGGGGGCACCGCGGGTTTTATGCACCACGGATTACACGGATTTGCACAGATTTTTCTTTTTTAGGGGGGATTCACCACAGATTTACAGGGATTCACACAGATTTTAATACTATTCGAAATGAAAAAAAATCTGTGTTAATCCGTGTAATCCGTGGTGAATCAAAATCTGTGTTAATCCGCGTAATCTGTGGTGTATAAAAATCTGAGTTAATCCGCGTGCGACATGCTCAAATGCACAATACCGCCTTTGTTTTGCACTTCCACTTCCCACAATTCATCATTGCTGGTCAGCGTAATAACCCCTTTGCTGATCGTAGATTTGAGACTTTCCACATCTTCCAGCCACAATTCTTTGCCAATCAGGTAAGCTTCTTCCACGGTGGTTTCTTTACCAAAGCGAATGATGTATTGCGATCCGCCTTCACCTGTATTTACCTCAAGATCAGCATTGTTGGTGAAGAGGATTTTATAATGTTCGTAGCGATTTTCGCCTTTTCCCAGGTCAATACGTTTGCCTTTGCGGTCGGCGTGCATCATCAGGTAGCGTTCCTGAATGGTCGTCGCGTCATTGTCTTTGGCATTCGGGTCGTCGCCGTTTGGCAAGCTGCCCACTGTTTTGTATTTAGAAAGATAGCCATCGAAAACGTAGCCCTCTTTGCCGCCGGGAATACGCACTTTTACCCAAAAACCTTTGATGGTAAAGCCTTCAAACGGCGATACGGAATGGGGATTTTTGCGGAAACCCTCTTTCAGAACTGTAACAAGGGTGCCCATTTCGACGGTCATGATTTTTTTGCCGGTTGGTGCAGGCGTTTCGCGCAGGATTAATCCGCTGGCTGCGTGTACCGTGAGCTGGTCGCCAACGGCATACATTCCAATAGAAAATGTCACGGAAGGCCATGCAAACAGGCAAAGCAGAACGAAAAATTGAAAAGTTCTCATGTTTTGAATTGAAATTTTAGGTATTAAGGTAAAATTGGTTGTCGTGACAAATTTACTTGCTTTCTGCAAACCAGAAAGGCGCGGCACCAAAAACCTGCAAAGAATCGGGCTTTTCTTTGGACGGAATTTTTACCCACAGCATGTTTTTACCTGTTTTAAACCCCGCGGTGGGCAAATAAGCCATCAATCCGAGCGTCGTGGTACCGGGCTTTTGATGGTACACCCATTCCGGCTGCGTGTACAACGAATCATTGATATACAGTTTGAAAAAATGATTCAGGCAGCTCAGTTGGGCACTGTCGCGGCGGGCTGCACGCACCGGACGCGGCAAGGAATCCGGTATTTCGGGCAAGGTGCATTGCAGGGCGATACGCTCGTCGAGCATTTTCGGATACACCACGAATACCTTCAAAAACGGGTCGGACACCATATCGGAAGCCAAAGAAACCAGCGGAAGCCGGGCATCGAAGGTGCGCAGGTTGTCGTATTTATCGGGTGCCAATTCTGCTTCGGGTGCGCCCGCCGCGTAAAATTGGTGGTATTCGAGCAGATGAGCCGAACGCAATTCGCCTATTTTTTGCATAAAAGTGATAAATACAACGGTCATCACCACCAGCATCACGCCGACCAAACTGATGTAATACTTTTTTTTGGAAATATTGGAGGTAAACGTCATGGTCAGGTAAGCGATTGGCCGGTGCAGCACCGGCAAAAAGCCATACTTGAAAAAGATCGACAAGCGGGTCATGTATTTACCGTACCGTGCATCCAATTCCGGTTTTGCTTTCAAGGCCCAATTGGCGATCAAAAGAAAGAGTGCCAATGCCATAAATGCGAATCCCACGATGTTCCCAACGATCTCCTGCATATCCTGGGAAAACACCGCATTGAACAACTGGGTAATATAAAAAATAGCATAATACAACACACCCACCATAATGCCCATCAAGGCCACCAAAAAGGCAAAAGCGAGCAAACGGTTGCATAAGCGGTCGAGGGATACCACATAATCATCTAACCTGCCGTACTTTTTTTCGTAATATTGTTGCTGGCTGGGCGGCATATTGGGCAAACGATCGTATTGAATGCCTTGCGGAAATGCAGCACTCAGCCCAATCATGGCCACCCAAAACGCACGCATAATCAGGTGTACCACAAACATGCCGATGAGCAACCAAGCCACCGTTTTGAAAAAAGCGTAGGCCAAAATGGGCAAAGTACCCATGCCCGAGAACCATTCGTACGATAAATTGTAATGAAACAGGTAAAACTGCCGCTCCACCAATTCTGGTAAATAGGTTGTCAACACGATGGCCGCACCCGAAATGATGAGTTCGAGGTTCCAACTTTTACCGATCAGCTCTTTTAGGATTACTTTCCGGTCGTTTTCCTGCATTTGTTCCATGCGCTGCGCTTTTTTATGGCAAGTTTACGGAACAACCTAGATTTGTGCCAATAATTATGATACTACCTGATTTTTCCGATACCATTGTGGCTTTGGCCACGCCGCCGGGTTTGGGCGCCATTGCCGTGATTCGCTTGTCTGGTCCCGATGCGATTGGCCTGAGCGCACGGATATTTAAAGGCAAAAACCTCCTGAAACAGGCATCCCACACCGCCCATTTTGGCAGGTTGGAAGCCGAAGACGGCCGCATCCTCGACGAAGTGCTCGTTACGCTTTTTCAGGCCCCGCGCTCGTACACGGGCGAAAACATTGTGGAAATCAGCTGCCACGGTTCGCCATATATTCAGCAGGAAATCATACAGTTGTGTGTGCGCCAGGGTGCGCGCATGGCTATGGCGGGCGAGTTCACGTTGCGGGCGTTCATGAATGGCAAGATGGACCTTTCGCAAGCCGAAGCCGTGGCCGATTTGATCGCCAGTCAGAGCGAGGTCGGGCACCATGTAGCGATGCGCCAGTTGCGGGGCGGATTTAAAAACGAAATCAGTCGTTTGCGCGGCGAGCTCATCCATTTTGCCAGCATGGTGGAACTGGAACTCGATTTTTCGGAGGAAGACGTGCAATTTGCCGATCGCCATGCCTTACGCGCGCTG
>CAIVGO010000749.1 GCA_903905445.1 uncultured Bacteroidota bacterium | reverse complement strand
GCAAGTCAAAATTGGTGGTCGCAATAGATTTTTGAACGGATGCCGAACTTTCCTAAAAGCAAGATGTTGCTAATGAATAAAGTAACAAAATGAACCATCTTTATGAAAGTAATTTTGTCCGTCCTGCTTTGCCTGGTTATTATTTCAAATAAACTCACGGCACAAAGTGTTTACATGGCGACCGAGGAGGGTGGCGCTGGCGGTATAGCCATATTTGATTTGGCTACTTGTCAGTATACGACCTTGGTATCGGGTATTACGCCAGTATTTGTTGATTTTGTAGAAGTACCGGGCGGCTTTGTTACTGTGACGAAACCCAGCGCCTCCAACACGGCCACGTTTTATTTTGTTGATCCGGGAAGCGGTACCACCACTTTTTTAGCATCTGCGGTGACAAATGGTGTCAATGGTATCTTTTCAACACGCCTGCTGATGATTAGTCCGACAGAAGTGTTGTGCGTAACAGGCGGATCGTTTTACCTGTTAGATCTTACTTCGAATACCATTACCACCCTTGCAATATTTCCTTTAGAAAGTTCCTATTCACTCTATGAGTACAATGGCGTTATTTACTATATTGGCAGCAATACCTTCGACCAATACAACTTTTACACCATTCAATTAACCCCTACTTTCCAGCGTACCTTTATCGAAACGTTCGCTTTTACCACGAATCCGGAAGAATCAAATGAAGTTATTATGGACAGGTCTCCAGCCTGTGATGTACTTGCCCTGACGATCGGCACACAGGTTTTACTCGTCAATCCGAATAACAACACGACCAGTATCCATTGCTCGGAGCAGCCATTTATGAATAATTTTACCTCGGCAACTGCTCCATTGTTGAACGGAACCTCCGGACCAAATTGCAACTGCACCGGAGATGCCGGTACCTGGGACTGGTCGCAAATGCCTCTACCGTTTATTTCAACGATCCTGGCCTGTGCGGGAAGTACGATTACTGTGCCACACAATGGCGATGAGATCCTCGGTCCGGGCCAAAACCTTGCTTTCGTATTAATCGACCCCGAACCAGGGCAACATTTTTACAACCAGTTTACAAGTAACAACATCGTATCGATTTACGACTCGAACGTCTTGACGTTTATCCCGGGCGTAACCATACCCGGTGAGGAATACTGGGTAATACCTGTATTGAGCGACGCCCCACCTGGCAGCATCAACATGGATGATCCCTGTCGCGATATACAATTCCGGATTCGCGTCAGATGGTTTGCGCCTTCGGTCAATTTTACACAGGTCAATGCGCAGCCTTGTGCGCCTGGCCAATGCCGCACCTTGAATGTTTCCCTGCAAGGCACCCCGCCTTTTAGCCTTGTTTACGAAGTGGTGGCTGGTGGCAATCCCCCTCAAGTATTCAACGTCACCTTTAACACGCAGACGGGAACCATTCAGGTGTGTCCGCCTGCCGGTTTTACGGGCAATGTGCAGATCAATGCCCTGTCGCTGACGGACGGAACCAATTGCAATTGCAGTAATTAATGGCTCTTTTCTTTTTTGAGATCGTTAGTTTGCGTTTCTCCTGGCATTATTCAAATCCCGATTTTGCGCCTAATCAACCTACAAATGCCTGACCTACAAATATTCGACTTCTCCGAAGTCGTAAGTGGGTTCGGACATTGTATCTTTTCTACAAATGTTCGACCTCTCGCGAGGTCGTCGCGTTGCCCAATGATTTATTAATTTAAAACCGTTTCCTGGAATCTCAAAGGTAAAGCACTGACCTCCTTGGAGGTCAAATATTTGTAGCAACGCCAAATGGTATTTTTTCCGCACGACCTCGCTAGAGGTCGAATATCTTACCCAAATGTTTCCGCTTTGCTAGGTGTTCGGTAAAATGCATAAAAAATCCCGAATTTTGGTTTTCACCAAAATTCGGGAAGACGCACATCACATTTTATGCTTTATAAAGGCCAGTTTTTATTGACGAATCAACTTGCCTTTTTCTTCTTTCACCACGTAAGTGCCTTCATAACCCTTGCTGATCACTTTGTTTTGTGCCAAAGTAGCCGATTCAATGTCTGAAAAACCACCCAGCAAAATATTGGTCATGCCTTTTTCTCCTTTTCTTTTCTCAATATATCCGCCAATATCGGCCAATGGCTTCGCGTCGAAGCGCTCTGGATTGGCTAAAGCGGCTATTTTGATGTAGTAAGGATAAGTGGTTACGCCTTTTTTGGTGCTGGTATTGCTGTAGGTGATTGGACGGCTGTCTGCTTGTTCGGGTACAAATTGGGCGGAAGGCAAATTTTTAGTTCCAACACTGGAGAGCAAAAAGCCATAGACCGACTCATCGCTGCCTTTTTCCGTTACCACAATCGCATCTTTAAATCCAAGTGCTACTGCTTCCGCTTGTGCCGCTTCGGCATTTGCGTGGTTTGGCCATACACCCAGGCGAATTTTATTCATGCCATTTTCGCTTTTGGTGTACACATTGCCCATCGGCGCAACACTGGCATATTCCATCACATTAATGGCTTTTGTCGTATTGAACGAGCCTAATTGAACCGAATACAATACAGCAGGAACAACGCCTTTCGTAGCCAATCCTTTGGCACCAGTCGTATTGGAGTAGGTCGCAGGAGCCAATTGTTTATTGCTGGCTGCCGCATTGGGCGGACCAACAACCAACGAGGCATCCGTGCTGTGTTCTTCTACCACAAAAGCATCCTTATAGCCTGTTTTTTTATTCAGCTCGCGCATGTTTTTCAAGGCCTCGTCCTTGGTAGGATAAATTCCAAGGCGCACTTTATTCGCATTGTTTTCCGTTTTCACGTACACATTGCCATATTTAGACAATTCTTCGTGTTTTCTCAATTGCGCACTTGGGATCGGATCGGGTGATGCTTCAATCTGTACCGCATACCCCGTAACCGCTGGCGCGATCAAGGCCTCTGTGACTGGCTGGGTATATATGGTTTTCGATTGCAGGTTTTTTTCCGTGGAGTAGGTGATCGGTGTCGTCAAATAGGTATTGCTGTTATTCCCGGAATTCGCCGTGTAATCGGCATAGGGCAGGGTAGTGCGCTCCATCAAAATATCCGGCAAGCGATAGGAGTTCCCTTGTTTGGCCGGTTTAATTTTTACCACTGCATCTTTATAACCCTCTTTAATAAAGGTCATTTCATGCACCACACCGGTTTCCAGCATCAAGGAGTAACGTCCGTCGTTGTCCGTTGAAGTTTGGATAAACCGGTCAGCATCAGGGGATTGAAATTGAACCACCACGCTATAAAGCGGATCTTTGGTGCGCGCATCCAATACAACACCCAGGTATTCATGACGCTGATCTTTATTCATGGCGACCAGTACATTTTGGCGGCCAAAAGAATACAAGGCAATGCTTGCATCCTGAAAACCATCGCGGGTGAGGTTCACCTTACAATCAATCACCCGATTGAGGGATTCGAAATAATATTTTCCGGCAGCGTCGGTT
>CAIVGO010000748.1 GCA_903905445.1 uncultured Bacteroidota bacterium | reverse complement strand
TGCCCATTTTGACCTTTGGGATCGAGAAAGCCATTGCGGGCGATTTTAACACGACCCTGATTCACTTTACCAACCTGGTGTTGCATTTGCTCACGGTATTATTGGCCATGCGTTTGTTGTTTCGCATGGGATTGGGCGTTTGGGGTGCTACGGCAGGCGGTTTGTTGTTTGGTATCCATCCCATGCGGGTAGAATCGGTGGCTTGGGCAACCGAACGCAAAGACGTTTTATTCGCGGTATTTTTCTTTGCGGCGCTGTTGTATTACGTCCGTTGGATCAAATCGGAAGACCAGGGTAAACGCACCCGGTATTACGTTTTCATGTTGGTATTGGCTTTGTTGTCCTTGTTTTCAAAAGTACAGGCCGTAACCCTGCCGCTTTCCATGCTGGCACTCGATTATTTTTACCGTCGGCCCCTTAATTTTAAACTAATTTGGGAAAAAACGCCCTTTTGGCTGTTATCCTTAGCATTTGGTATCATCAACTTGATCACCTTGAAAGCCCAGGGATCCACGGTAGACGACCAAACCAATTTTAATATCCTGGATCGTTTGTGTATCGGGGCATATTCGTTTTGTGTGTATTTGTACAAGTTACTTTTGCCATACCCCATGTCGCCCTTGTACCCTTACCCGAAACCTTTGCCGATTTGGGTGTACCTGGCACCCATATTATTTGCGGCCATCTGGTTTGGTGTTTGGCGTATGTGGAAAACAGACCGCCGGATTTGGGTATTTGGTGCCTTGTTCTTCTTTTTCAATGTCATGTTCTTGTTGCAGGTATTGGGTGCTGGTCAGGGTTATTTGGCCGATCGCTTTACCTATGTGCCATATTTTGGCCTTTTTGCCATTGCGGCCTGGTATTTTGACCAATATGCCAAAGAAGAAAAATGGAAAAGTTCCCTGCAAATTGCGCTTGGTGCATTAACCGTGATTTACGCCATTTGGACTGTACAGCAAATTAAGGTTTGGAAAAATGGCGAAACCCTTTGGAGCCACGTGATCAAGTTTGAAGGCAAAACCAATTCCCTACCCTACTGGAACCGCGCACAATTTTACCGTGCACAGAAAAAAATTGACCTTTCCTTGCGCGACTATACCCAAGCAATCACCATCAATCCGACCAATCCGGAATTGTACAATAGCCGGGGTAAAACCTATTTTGACCTGGCGATGGCCAAAAATCCGAATGATCCGCAATTCAAGGAAACCATTCAAAAAGCGATTGCGGATTACTCCAATGGGATTCGGCAGCCCAATAAAAAGCCGGCCTCGCATGCTGAATTGCTGATCAACCGGGGGGCTGCATTTGGCGCCTTAGAAAACCTGCAGGCAGCCATCACCGATCTTTCGGAGGGCATTCAATTGAATCCTGACAATAAAAACGGCTATTTTAACCGTTCCATTGCTTATTACAATTCAGGTCAACTTGAAAATGCGTTGAAAGATTACCAGTCTTACTTGAAATTTGATGCTTTCAATGCCAATGTTTGGTACGAATGCGGCATGTTGTACCGTGCCTTGAATCGCCTTCCGGAGTCGCTTACCAGTTTGAATAAAGCCATTGAGTTAAACCCCAAATTTGGCCTTGCCTATTTGGAGCGCGGACGTTCCAAGGCCCAGGGTGGCGATAAGGCCTCGGCGCAAGGCGATTATATGCAAGCCAAGCAATTGGGGGTTTCTTTGACTGCGAAGGACATTGAAATGCTGAACGGGCAGTAGTAGGATGATTCATCTTTCGCATTACAAGGCATAAAGACGCGCCTTTATTTTGTAGGT
>CAIVGO010000747.1 GCA_903905445.1 uncultured Bacteroidota bacterium | reverse complement strand
TGTTGCATGCCTTGGGTTTGCGCAGTAGGTACAGGTACGCCGCTGCCTGCATAAAACCGGAGTAAAATTCCTGTGCCAAGCACCGCAACCCCTATACCACTAAAGATCCAGAGGAAAGCACGGCGTTTGCGTTTTTGCAGCGCGGCTTCCACATTGGGCCACACGAATGCGGGCGGTGCCACCTCCGTGTCGTATAGTTTTTTGCGCATCAGCGCTTCCATGTCGGAATATTGGTTCATGCTGGTAATTAGATTCAGTAATGGGCTTTTTCGTGGCCTGGGTTTGCGTTATTTTAATGTAAAATGATTAATTTGTCAAGTACCCGGCATTTTGTGCAGTACTTCCAGCTGTTCCGTTAGCCAGCGCCGGGCTTTTGTTAGCTGCGATCGGGAGGTACTTTCCTGAATACCCAAGGTTTCGGCGACTTCCGCATGGGAAAAGCCTTCAATGGCCACCATGTTAAACACAATCTTGTACCCATCTGGCAACTTATTGATGAGCGTCAACAGTTCTGCCTCGGATAAACTCGCAATAGCGTCGGCTTCCACGGGTGATTCGGGCAAAGTTTCATAGCCGGAGCTTTCCTGGTCAAAGCGTTGCCTTTGGTAGGTACGCAAGGCCGTATTGACCATAATGCGCCGAACCCAGCCTTCAAACGAACCTTGAAACTGGTATTGCGACATTTTGGTAAACACTTTAATAAACCCTTCCTGCAATATATCAGCCGCATCCGATGGCGTACGGGCATAGCGCAGGCATACGGCATACATCTTGCCGGCAAACCGCTCGTACAACTGACGCTGACATTGCGTTGAGCCACGCATGCAGCCCCGAATGAGTTCTGTTTCGTTCAAATCAGGGGATTATAATTGGGTACCAATGTGTGAAGGGCTGGTTTTTCAGAGATTTTTCCCGAAGGTATAGGCTTTAAAGATACGATACAATCAAAAAATGCTGCTCAAAAAAAACTTGTTTGTTAAATTAACAAGAATATATCATTTTTTTCAGATCCTTGTACCGCAATCGACGCACTTTAGCCCGACCTGCATTGCCATTTTCCATTCAATTGATACGCTTAATTTTTTACACTGATTATGACTACCATACAAGGTCCCGCAATCTTTTTAGCACAATTTATGGCCGACGAAGCGCCTTTCAATACCCTGGAAGGTATTTGCCGTTGGGCTGCATCGCTTGGTTACAAGGCCGTGCAAATTCCTACTTGGGAAAGCCGTCTCATTGATCTCGATAAGGCTGCCGAAAGCAAGGCTTATTGCGATGACTTAAAAGGACGGGTGGAAGCTTGTGGCGTACAAATTTCGGAACTCAGCACGCATTTGCAAGGCCAATTGGTTGCGGTACATCCGGCATATGACCAATTGTTCGATGGCTTTGCGCCCGCGCACCTGCAAGGCAACCCGAAAGCACGCACCGAATGGGCCATCCAAACCCTGAAAAATGCCGCCAAAGCCAGCCGTAACCTGGGGCTCGATGTACACGCCTCTTTTCCCGGCGCTTTTCTTTGGCATACGGTATATCCCTGGCCACAGCGCCCCAAAGGATTGGTAGAAACCGGGTTTCGCGCCCTGGCCGAACGCTGGATGCCGATTCTGAATGTATTTGAAGAACAAGGCGTGGATATTTGCTACGAAATTCATCCGGGCGAAGACCTTCACGATGGCGTGAGCTTCGAGCGGTTTTTGGAAGCAACTGGCAACCATGCCCGTGTGAACATTTTATACGACCCCTCCCATTTTGTGTTGCAGCAACTCGACTATTTGCAGTTTATCGATTTTTACCACGAGCGCATCAAAATGTTCCATGTAAAAGACGCGGAGTTTAACCCAACGGGTAAAAGCGGTGTTTACGGCGGTTTTCAGGACTGGATCGACCGTCCGGGCCGTTTCCGTTCCTTGGGCGACGGGCAGGTAGATTTTAAATCTATTTTTTCCAAACTCGCTCAATACAATTACCGCGGCTGGGCGGTGCTGGAATGGGAATGTTGTATTAAATCGTCGGACCAAGGCGCCAGAGAAGGTGCTCCGTTCATTCAGCAACATATTATACAGGTAACCGAACGCGCTTTTGATGATTTTGCCGGCGGGGCCGTGGATCAGCAATTGTTAAATAAATTGATCGGGTTGTAATGCGCATTTTAGGCGTATTAATGCTCCTTTTTGTGCTTTTCCTGAGCAGTTGTGCCAGCGGAGAAGGAAAAATTTTGTCCGATTTTTTACAGCATTTACTCAGTCAGGACATTTGGCTGCGTTGGATCGTAAGCATTATTTTGGTTTTTCTGCTGGCACAAACGCTGCGTATTGTTTGGCTTCTCCTGCGGGTAAGCTGGCAGGCGCTGGTACATAGCCATCGGTTCATTTTTGGCTGGAGTCGGCGCAATGTGATCGGTTTGTTGGTGCTGGGTACGGTTTTGTGGTTTTTTAGCAACAACCTGATCGATTTTATGCAGGATATCGAGCAGCGGTATATGCACCCTGTTTATGTAAATGCCTACAATGGACTTACCGAAGAGCATTTAACGGCCATTTATGAGGATGCGCTGGGAAAACAGGTGGATCCGTACCACAAGCAAATCATTATACAACGCACCCGCGAAATCGCCGCCAAAATCCAGTCCATCCCCCTTTGCATTTACGAAGCGGCCTACCTGGAATGTGGCCTGAATCCATTTACCGTGCGCAGCGACCAGGTGGCTGCTGGCTGGATACAATTTACGCGCATTGGCTTGGGTGGTTTAAAACTGAATGGCAAACAAGTGACCTTCGATCAGGTGTTACAAGCCTGCGCCTCAAAGGACATTACGTTTATGATGGACCTCACGGAACTG
>CAIVGO010000746.1 GCA_903905445.1 uncultured Bacteroidota bacterium | reverse complement strand
AAACCAAAACCAACCATGTTACAGTCAATGCCGCAAAAGGACAGTTGTTTTGAAAACATTGCTGCCAATCGAGCTTCCTTTGCGAAGTGCAGCGTGGGAGACCTCGCCCTGAAACTCCCTTTTGTCCAACGTCAAAATGTCGTTTTAATCAATCCGGATACAGCCGAACTGAGCCAATATTTATATAAACCGGGACCAGATACTGGTTCCTACCTTCCGGCAGTCTACGCAGCGGACCCGCGTTTGTTCACATCGGTGACGTTGGAACGAGCTCTGTTCACCAGGACCGATAGTATCGTGACGGTGTACGGGTCTTTGGTTGGAGATTATCCACCGGATGGTAGCGCAACCGGGACACTTCAAATCACGGTTCCCATCCAATATCCATTCGACCCTGTTTTTTACGCAGGAACAACTCTCGGGAACGCAACATTTTCGGGCGGCGCGTCCGGATTTACAGTCCCCGGTCTTTTTTTACAGAGCCATCGCATGGTGGGACCACCGGTAACAAATGATAATTTGTTTACCGTTTTATTCAACATTGCATCCACAAATGATACAAATGTTTCAAATCAAAAAAACGTGCCATTCACCTATTCCTTCACCTATCTAGCCAATATTCCGTAAGGAAGATACTAGGCATAATTACGATTGAAAGTATAAATTTTTTTAAAATTTAGTAATAAAAAAAGGCTTTTAATGAATGGAAATGTCTCCAAGGATTTTTCCGCCACTTCTATTTTTTCCAATCGATACGCACCCATTCAACAAAATGGATTGCTACAAACAGGGCCAACCGGCCCGACGGGCACCACCGGCCCGACGGGCGACACTGGACCCACCGGTATCGACGGATCCGCGGTAAACACCGGAGCCACCGGACCCACCGGAAACACGGGCCCAATTGGCGCCACCGGGGCCACCGGGGCGACTGGACAAGATGGGAATATTATTTTACCGCTTAATAATATTTTTACTGGTGTAAATACTTTTGGTGACACTTTTGTTGGAAAGATGACTCTGGACGATACAATTGCAAAGAGATCAATTGAAATAATGCCATTATCTATTACAGTTAGTGACAATCAAAATTTGCCATTTGGCGATCCTATTGATACAAGAATACTACCAGATGGTATTTTTATGCAAAATGGAAATGCTTCCAACGTAACCTCATCAATTTCCAGTACATTATTTAATATAACCGATACAAATGGTCCGAGTGACGTTTTTAATGCCACTGCCAGAGATATTAAAATAGACAATTTAATAACAAATGATCAAACAATCATCACTGCCTCAAATTTACTTATAGCAAACCCTAATAATGTAATTTTAATTAATCCATCGTTTTTACAAATACAAGATGTCAATAGTCCTTTCGACGCGTTTATCAGCGTAGTTAACGGAAATAGCCTTACGATTGATAGTTCCTATGGAAATTGTGCAATAGGTGATGTAACTAATGTAGCCAATGGCTCTAACATTTCTCTTGATGATAATACTAAAAAAATATCATTTGCTTGTGTGGATTTATTAAGCGGGGCACCTCAAACAACATTAAATATTATACCCATCAACTATTCTGCAGTATATGGAAATAATTTAGAGTACACCAATCCCAATAATTGGGAACTAGTAACGAGCCAAAGCCTTGCAATTCCAAACAATCAACTGACACAGACTAATGGATATACCAGTTGGGAAATAAAATTTTTTATAAACATGACGGATATGACAAATCAAATTGACAGACAGCGTGCAATGTACATTGAAATTCTTGATAGTTCAAACCAATCGTTTAAACCATTTGTTTTTAATTTAGATAACCCATACACAATGTACGGTAATGCTAGCCTGTACGCAAACACATCAACCAGTAGTCAAAATTATGGCTGGAACGACTATGTTGATTTGGTAAATTGTCAAGGATCTCCACTGACTATTAATTATTGGATGTTTGGCGAAACAGGATATTCCGCTAACTTTAGATGGTACATAGCATTGTCAAAAACAAACAATGTATCTCCATAAAAAGTTTTGTAATTTACTGCAGACCCTATAATTTAAATTTCTTTATTTTTTACCGGAGTATTTTCAATAGCGCTGGTATGACGATTGCAAGAGTACCAACGGGGCCAGCCCCAACAACCACGGACATAAATTCAGAAAACAAAACTCCTTTGTCTTCTACTCCAATTGGAATAAAAACTATATTTTTTTTATTTTTTAAATCAATATCGATTCACGAGACAACACGAGACAACACAGGCAACGCAGGTTAGTTTGGACGACACTGGTGGTCGTCCGTACTATTGAGCACGCCGCAAACCGAGGCTATGATGTCGTCTCCGACGCATTTCAATCCATACAATCCCTGTTCACAACCCATTCCCCTTGTGTCGGCGGTACAGTGCCCGTGGCTATCCTTGTGAAAGTTGAGCACGAAGCCACGGGGCAACCCCGCCGGGGGAATCTGGCACACTGCCCCGGTGTATTTGAGTGGGAACTCTCTCGTAGTGCTATTGGTATCGTTTGAGGCGCCATAACAATCCCTGGTGATGACTGTTTCGCAGTCGCAAAATTGGTTACCATCGGAATCGAAGGCACAGGCACCGTGACTGCCACAGTCCAGGGTGCACTGGACACACACCTGATTTTTTTCGGAGAAAACACCTTGGTTTCCGATTGCAAGTTTGAATTTTGGATTTTGCGCCTCGTCGTATTGTTGAATCAAAGGATTCATGACCTTTGAATTGCAATAGTCGGTCGCCACAGTGCCGATGTATGTATCGTTGCCGATTTTTTTTTGAACGACATTGGCTGGGGGGTTTGTTTGCTGGCTCCATAGCTTTGGGACCAGCGGAGACTTGACGTAACCAGGATCACAGAACATTTTTTAAAAATTGCTTTTTTTTTAAATTTT
>CAIVGO010000745.1 GCA_903905445.1 uncultured Bacteroidota bacterium | reverse complement strand
GCATCCAAAGCCGTGGTTTCGGAGTCGTAACTAACACTTGGAAGGGCAAGCAGTTGTGCCAGTAAGGCCGCACGCCCTTCCGGGGTATCCACCAAATGGTAGGTATGGTTTACATTTTGGATATTTTTATCGGCAATGCGGTGGGCGATACCCGATTTTTCATGAATGCCGCCTTCGATGGGTTGTGCAGCGGGGTCATTGGCAAACAAATCGCCTTGTGCGGAATCGGTTTGCTTGGCGGTCGATTTTTTAGCGCCCGGTTCTGGTTTTGGACTTGCCTGTGGGCCGCCGCCCAGGGGATGTTTTAAAATCGTATCTGCGAGCGATCGGAATTCAAGTTCGGTAAAAATATTGAGCAGCGCCTCGCGGTCGAAGGCTTCGATTTCAAAATGTTTTTCGTCAAATTCAATCGGGACGTTGATATCAATCGTGGCCAACCATTTGGAAAGCGTGGCTTTTTCGCCGTGGTTTTTTACAATTTCCTGTTGTTTGCCTTTGAGTTTGTCGGCATTGGCGAGCAGGTTTTCGATGTTGTCAAATTCAGCGAGCAGTTTCACGGCCGTTTTTTCGCCGATGCCAGGCAAGCCCGGAATATTATCCACCGAGTCGCCCATCAAGCCCAGCAGGTCAATCACCTGATCCACCCGCTGAATACCCCATTTTTCGCACACCTCTTTTATGCCCATAATTTCCACCTCATTGCCTTGGCGGCCGGGTTTGTACAGGAAAATATGCTCATCTACCAACTGACCATAATCTTTATCGGGGGTGACCATAAATACATCATACCCTACTTTTTCGGCCTGTTTGGCTAAGGTACCGATCACGTCATCGGCCTCATAATTGAGCACCGTGATGACCGGAATACGCATGGCGCGCACAATTTTTTCAACCCACGGAATGGCCAGGGTAATATCTTCGGGTTGTGCTTCCCGGTTGGCTTTGTACAATTCGAACTCTTTGTGCCGGAACGTGCCGCCGGGCGGATCAAAAACCACGGCGATATGGGTCGGTTTTTCGGTTTGCATCATGTCCCACATGGTGCGCATAAACCCTTGAATGGCCGAAACATTCCAGCCTTTGGAGTTAATCAGGGGTCGGGTAATAAAAGCATAGTGGGCACGGTAAATCAGCGCGTGGCCATCGAGTAGGAACAATTTTTTCATAATCCGCTTGCAGAATTTCAGGAAAGGGTAGACGAACTGAAGTTCAAACGCGAAGGTAACGGGTAAAAATGCTTCGCGCGGCCAATTTTTGCAGAAGGATTCGAAAAAAAAGACCAAATACTGTACCTTTGCGGCGCAAAATTTGTCGATCAAACCAAACGAAATTTCGTTTCGGTTGTTTGGTAGGCATTCGAACCCCCATTTTACCCCAGAATTTCTTCTTTTGATCATTCACTCACTTGCTCATTTACATTCTACATTATGGCAGTTGCAACTGAATCGCACCCAAAATTCAAAGTAAAAGACATTGCCCTGGCCGACTGGGGACGCAAAGAAATTGAGTTGGCGGAAGCCGAAATGCCAGGTTTGATGGCCTTACGCGAAGAGTTTGGCGCTTCCAAACCGCTGAAAGGCGCACGCGTGGCAGGTTGCCTGCACATGACCATCCAAACTGCCGTGCTCATCGAAACCCTCGTGGAATTGGGCGCTGAAGTATCCTGGTCTTCTTGCAATATTTTCTCTACCCAAGACCACGCCGCAGCGGCCATCGCAGCAGCCGGTATCCCCGTGTACGCGTGGAAAGGAATGAATGAGGAAGAATTTGATTGGTGTATCGAGCAAACGTTGCACGCATTTACCGACGGTTTGCCTTTGAACATGATCCTCGACGATGGCGGCGACTTGACCAACATGGTGTTGGATCGCTACCCGGCGTTGGTCAATGACATCCGCGGTATTTCGGAAGAAACTACTACTGGCGTTCACCGTTTGTACGAGCGCATGGCGAAAGGCACCCTGCCTTTGCCTGCAATCAACATCAATGACTCGGTGACCAAGTCAAAATTTGACAACAAATACGGTTGCAAAGAAAGTTTGGTGGATTCTATCCGCCGCGCTACCGACATCATGATCGCGGGTAAAGTGGCCGTTGTGGCTGGTTACGGCGACGTGGGTAAAGGTTCGGCTGCTTCTTTGCGTGGCGCTGGTGCGCGCGTAATTGTGACTGAAATTGACCCAATTTGCGCTTTGCAAGCCGCAATGGACGGTTTTGAAGTGAAAAAAATGGAAAATGCGATCCCACGTGCCAACATCGTGGTAACTGCAACCGGCAACTGCGACATCGTAACGGAAAAACACTTCCGCATGATGAACGACAAAACCATTCTGTGTAACATCGGTCACTTCGACAACGAAATTGATATGGCATGGTTGAATACCAACTACGGCCACACCAAAATCAACATCAAACCACAGGTTGATTTGTTCAAAATCGACGGCAAAGACATCATCCTGCTTGCGGAAGGCCGTTTGGTGAACCTGGGCTGCGGTACGGGTCACCCATCGTTCGTAATGTCCAACTCCTTCACCAACCAGGTGTTGGCGCAATTGGAACTGTGGCAAAATGCTGCTGCCTACGAACATAAAGTGTACATGTTGCCGAAGCACCTTGACGAAAAAGTGGCGCGTTTGCACCTTGCGAAAATTGGCGTTGAACTAGAAGAACTGAATACACACCAGGCTGATTACATCGGCGTGGCGGTGGCCGGTCCGTTCAAACCTGAATATTATCGGTATTAATTGATCGCGGTAGGGCCAAGTCGAGACTTGGCCCTACGTCGCAATTAGGTTTATAAAAATGAGTCATCCCGATTTTTCAGGATGACTCATTTCTTTTTGTGGATCTTCCGTCTGTAATTGCATTCGGCGCCGTGAAATGGTTTCACGGCGCCGAAGTTTTTAGTGCGCTAAAAAATTGACTATTAAGGCTTTATTTCACCCGTCGCTTTGCGCATTTCCAGCGCTGCGACGAGCGCGTCGTAAGCGCTTTTCAAGTAGTTGTACTGCGTTTGTTGAAGCGCCTGTTCCGCATCCGTAACAGCAGAAGCCAGCAAAACGCCTTCCGAAAAACGTATTTTGTACAAATCAAGGTTTTCACGCACCAATGCCAGGTCGCGTTCGCGGGTATCGAGGGCCAAACGCGCACCTTGTAAATTGGTGCGGGCCTGTTCATACTCATTGCGGTATTGCTGCGTCAAATCCGCTGTTTTTTGCGCATTTTGCAGTTGTTTGAGTTCATATTGAGGCAAGTGTTTTTTCATTTGCCAATACTCCGAAATGGGTACTGCCAGGTTGAGGCTTACATAGCCGTTTCCAAACCAGGCGTTTTTCGTTACAAAAGGAACATCATCGCTGAAATTGTTGGCGCCGATAAAAGCATTGGCGGTGAGTTTGGGCGCCGTACGTGTTTTTTCCGTGGAAATTTTAAGTCCCTGCAAGGTATTGTCTAGTTGCAACTGCTTGATTTCAAGGCGATTTTGTTCAATAATGCTGAAGCCGCCGTCTACCCCATTCGAAATGTTTTCGGGTTGTTGGAGCAAGGTTTTCAGGTTTTCCGACAGTTGTATTTCCGCATAACGATCGGGGTTGAGGCCCATTTGGTACAGCAGTGACTTGCGCAGCAAAGCCTGATTCAGGCGCAACTGCGCAAGTTTAAGGGTGGCCGCGTTCAGGTTGATTTGGGCCTGATTCACATCCGTTTGCAGACTTTTGCCGCCTTCTTTGCGGTTTTTTACTTCATTTAAAAAAACCTGGCTGCGCGTAGAATCCTGCAAGGCAAACTGAATTTCTTCGGCGCTGATCAGTACCCCGTAATAAGCGCGGGTGACTGCCACCTGAATATCTACAGCCGTTTGCGCGCGTTGTGCTTCCAGTATCTGCGTTTGAAATGCCTGTTCCCGGATTTGGGCAGAAATAGACGGGTCGTACAGGGTTTGCGATGCGTTTAAGCCAACGGTATTTTGCCAAAGGGTACCAAAACGCACCGTCGTCGTGGCTTCAGAAGGCGCCGTTGGATTGAACGCGCCGATTGGAATTACGCTGGCAGGCAGCAACGGATTGATTTGTATATCCGCTTTGCCACTGACTTGCAGTTGTTTTTTTAGTTTAATTTCTGCCACCCTTGCCGCAGAAATTTGCGCATCAAGATCAAGGCTCTTCAAGGCCGGTTTGTTTTCCATTGCCAGTGCGACAGCCGACTGGAGGCTTAAATTTTGAACATTTTGACCCTTCAAAAGGCCGACTACACAAAAGGCCGACAGCAGGGTACTTTTTATTTTGAAATGCATTTTGTTTAAATCATTTAATGGTCCGACATAAAAATTTACCCCCTGAATACGGCAGCAGGCTCCAATCCGGTAATACGCCGCAGGGCAAAAACAGCCCCAAAAAGGGAAATAAACAGGGTGATTCCAAAAATACCGGCTACGATCTGCCACGAAAATGAAAACAACAAACCGGAGCCGCGTACCCCGATCCGAAACCCTTCAAGCAAGGCATAGGCGATGATAAAGCCCACAACGGCAAAAATAGCCGCCTGCGTAAGGATCAATCCGCGCACGTAACCGTTACTGGCGCCGATGGCTTTCAGGGTGCCATAATCCCGAATTCGGTCGAGGGCCGAGGAATACATGGTAAGGCCGATGATAAAAAAACCGGAGATAATGGCAAATACCACGAGGGTGCCGGTACTGGCCCCGATGCCGCTGGTACCGAGTATATAGTTGACGGTAGATTGGGAAAAATCCGGCCGAACCCAAGCCCGAACCCCGAAAATATGCCGGTTGATATTGTCGCGTACCTGCGCAGCGGAATAGCCTGGTTTTACACCAACGATCACGGCTGAAATGTCGTACTCGTTGCCATTGCCGAAATAGCGCGCCCGTTCGATTGTCGTGTACATGGTGTTGCCGCCAAACCCGCGCAGGTTGTTGGTTACGGCCCCAATCACCGCGCGTTTACCGTTTATTTCAAACTGAATACCTGGCTCCAGCGTGATTTCGTACACGGAAGCATCGTAAAAATCGGCGCTAACCGCAGCATTTTCCTGCAGGGTAGTGGTGTTCCCTTGCAGGATCTTTTGTGGCGTGGGGCCGGCAGCAAACGCTGGCCCTTCTGAACCGATGAGTGTAACCGGCACCGATTTTCCGTTTGAAAACGTGGCAGTTCCGCCAGCCAGCACCATGCCATAAGCCGTGCTGACGCCTTCGATGCTGCGGATTTCCTGCACCTTACGCACATCGAATTTGCCCAGCGAATTGGCGTCCTGCGTTTTGGAATCCACTACCCAAATATCGCCGTTGGAATTATCTACCAGCGCCGACATCAGTCCGGTCAGGAAAGAAGCGATACCCAATTGTTGGCCGATCAGGAATGTACTGATCACAATACCGATTACAACGCCGATGCTTTTGGCTTTATCGTATCGGATGAAACGAATGGCTACTTTAAACATAACTTTTTGGTTTACTGGACATTAATTACACATTCAACCCGGCTGTTGAGCAACAGTCCCTGGGGATCTTTCAGCAGTATTTTAACTTCACGCACCCGACGGTCTTCCTTTTCACCGGTTGTTTCGCTGAACAGCGATTTTTTGTTCAGTTGGGGGGAGGCATACACGATTTCGCCTTCAGCAATGGTTTTGTCGAGTCCGATCTGGCGGATCACGGCTTTTTGTCCGATGCGTACCCGATCAGCAAGCAGCTCATCTACTTCGCAACGCACGATGATCGGACCGGCCGGAGCCAGCTCGGCAAAACTTTGTTGCGCCTGTACCGCGCTGCCCACCGTGGCGTCCATGCTGAGCAGGGTACCGGCTACCGGCACTTTCACGGACTTAAGCGCAAGTTCGCGTTCGGCTATGGCGATATCGCTTTTAATTTCATCGAGGCGTACCCGATTTACCTGTGCGGCACTGCGCAACCGTTCAATGGTGCTTTTTTGCAGGTCTACGTCGGCGCGGGCATTATCGAGGTTTTCGCCGGTGTCCGCATTTTTGGCGTACAGGTTTTGCACGCGGGTCAGGGTGCGTTGTAAATTCGTCAATTTGGTTTCCGCTTCGGCCACGGCGCGTTCGTCGTTGCGTACCTGTGCCTCCTGGGTGGCCACGCGGGTACGGGCTTGTGCGAGTTTGGCATTTGCTACGGTGCTTTCCAACGCCAATATCGTAAGGCCGGCTTTTACCTGATCGCCTTCCCGGGCGCCGATGTGTGCAACCACCCCGCCGTCGTTGGCCGCGAGTTTGATGATATCTTGTTCGGGTTCCACTTTACCGATTCCGATTACCTGTTGTACGTTGGCCGCTGCGCCCTGGTAGGCGTTGGCACGGCTGAGGGAATCTTGTATAGCAAGGTTGTTTTTGCTGCTATCATCTTTTTTACCGCAGGCGCATAGCAGGAGCGAAAGCAGCAGGCAGGAGCCTAAAAATGTTTTTTTCATGTTGTTTATGCTTGGATACTTTACGCAGCAACGTTTTAGGCATGGCCTGGGCCAACATCACGGACGATCGGCGTTTGTTATAAATGAGCGTTTAGTGCCCTGTTTCGTCAGCGGGCGGGTTTTCAGAAGCAATGCCGTCGTTTACATAAATGATTCGGTCGGCAAAAGGTCGGAGCCGCATGTCATGGGTCACAACCGCCAGCGCGATGCCGTGGGCTGCCAGCATTTTCAGTTCTTCCATGACGATGCCGACGGAACGTGGATCGAGCGCGGCCGTAGGTTCATCGCACAGCATCATGGGCGGGTTGGTGACCAGGGCGCGGGCGATGGCAATACGTTGTTGCTGGCCGCCGGAAAGCATTTTGGGCAGTTGTTTGCGGCGATCGCTCATGCCTACTTTTTCGATCGCTTCCAGGGCGCGGCGCCGGGCTTCGGTGGCCGGTACGCCCTGAAGCTGGAGCGGGAGGATTACATTTTCTTCGGCTGTGAGCGGTTGGATGAGGTTGAAACTTTGGAACACAAAACCGATGTTTTGCAGGCGTAATTCGGCTAATTTATGTTCGTTGAGTTGCCCTACCGACTGGCCACCAACAAACACCTCGCCGCTGGTTGGGTAAATAACGCAGCCCAAAAGCGAGAGCAAGGTGGTTTTGCCACTGCCCGAGGGACCGATAATCAGGGTCAGTTCGCCGCTAAGCAACTGGAAATCAGTAGGATACAAAGCGGTAATGAGTTGATCGCCGGTTTTGTATTCTTTATTTGCGCCCCGTAATTCGGCTACAACTTTTTTGTCAGAATGGTTCATTTTTAGTACAATGCTGAATGATACAAAACGCCGCCCTACAGGCAGCATTCGCTGTCATGCTGCGCGCTGATGCTGCATGTTTTAGGCCGAAGGCCAAACACAAAGCAATACAGCGCGAAGCATCACGGCACAAAGATAGAACGATATCGTTCTAATATGCAATTTTTTTAGGACGAAAAAATTCTAAAAACAAAAAAATGATTGTTTTCGTACAAATACAACCTTATCTTTGCACAATAGTTTAACAAAGCAAGCAGCCTTATTTCAAACTTGACGCTGCCCAAAAATCGGTCGGCAATGTATCCGTTTTATCGAACCTTAATGCAGTACTCAGAGGATTTTGAGCGGGAACACCCCGATCCGGAATCGCGCAATATGCTGCATTTTGCGACTTGGTTAAACCGTCGGCTGGCGCATGATCGAGCGCCAGACAGCAGCGCTGTTCAGGCGGAAGCAATACCTGTTCCGGGAGAAACCGTGGAGGTTAGTATCAGCAGGTTGGTGGGTTTCCTCGGACGTTATGCGCGCATTTACCTGAAAAAAGTAGTGGAAGATACCCCTTTGACCACCCCGGATGACTTCAGTTATTTGGCCGTATTATTGGACAAAGGCAGTTTGACTAAAATTGAGTTAATCGAAGAGAATATCCACGAAAAGACTTCAGGCATGGAGGTCATCAAACGTTTGCTGAACAGTGGCCTGATTGAACAGAAGAACAATCCGGCAGACCGTCGAAGTAAATCCTTGTTTCTGACCGATCAGGGGCGGGGCGTTTTGTTTCAAATTTTTGATCGTCTTCGCGCGGTAGCCGAGCTGGTT
>CAIVGO010000744.1 GCA_903905445.1 uncultured Bacteroidota bacterium | reverse complement strand
GGGTGCCCGCAAGGGGCACCCCGACGGGCGCCCCGACGGACGGCCGTCCCACATAACGTGGGGCGGCCGTTTTTTAATAAAAAAAGACGTCGGAAGCGTATCCAAATCTAAATTGCAACCTCAGGCAAGCGTGGGCAAATTTTATCTTGTGCTTTTTCCGTATCATCTTATAATGTTATAATACTAACTGGCGAACAAGAATTTTTACCAATATTTTGGGTTGTCATTAGAAGGCATGATATATTTAAGTATATTAAAATGCGTTACCAATAAATGTAGTTACCCTACATTTTTCTGTGTTTTTCTACATGTTTTCCGAAAAAAGATGGTTTTGCGATAAAACCAACCTTATCTTTGTATTGCTTTTAGTAGCTTCCTCCTACTTACAATAATAATCTTACAATTTAATTTTTCCATTGAATGCGGTTTCATTTGTGATTCGTCACACGCTATTTACTCCGTTTTCATTATAACAGCTTCCTTAGTACTGCTTCACTACTTTTTAGTACTTCATTCTCCTAATCTTGGGTCTTTACCCAGGCCTTATCGCTTTTTCTTTCATTTAATTTTCTATGCTTCTGCTTGGAAGCATACGGCCATTTCTATGCCGTATTTTATCCTTACCACCTTCTAATCACATGTTTTGGACTATTTGAATGGCCGATGCTGCAAAGCGTCCTGTTATTCCTTTGTCTAACCTATTGATTTTCAAACGCTTCATCGCGATTTGTTTTCAATTGTCTGTTGCGCTTAAAAACGCAGTGGCAGCGCTATGCCCAAAAGGCAGGCACACAGGGACTGAACAAACAAACACTCAATATAATCACCATCATGAAAAGTTTTTTATCTATCTGTAAGTTGCTGGTCATCCATTGTTTGGCCTGTATTCCGATGCCAAAGCGTAGCATCGTCCTTTTGTTAAGTAAAGCCACTTTGGTGGTGTTGCTTACGAGTGGTATGGTGCAAGCCCAGGTAAACATTGTTGATCCGAATGCAGCCAATCCGCCGGATGTAAATGCTTGTTCGGGTCAAACGACCTTGGCGGCATTGTTCCAGTTTGTATCCAATGGCCCCAATGCGGTCGTGAATATCCCAATTCCCACGGGTATTGACTACATACCGGGCAGTGTAATGTTGGTTTCGCAAACAGGAGGCTTATCGATTGCACAAACATCGGCCAGTTTATCTGCACCGGTTTTTACCATCACCGCATCCGATGGTACGATCAACAATGGCAATCAGATTCAATTCAAGTTTAAAGTAAGAGCGCGTTGTGCGGCAGTGGCTGGCACCGCGATTTTGCCTTTAAATGTGACTTACAACGGGGCGGTCAATACCGGCGAAGTGGCAACGGATGTCATCAAGGCAGAACTCAATCTGACTGCACACGCCATCCAGTCGGCAGCCATTGGCACCCCTGTTACGGTAGATATCAATGTAATGAATGGTGGTTTGGGCGCAATAGACAGCGTCGATTTTTATATAACGGAGAGTGGCATGACGACCACCGGCGTAAAAGTGAACGGCATCGCATCTACTCTAATTAGCAACATCGCAGGTACACGACTTTACCGGATTTATAGCAATGCCTTACCGGGCGGTACCTTCAACAACCCGGAAACGATTATTGTAAAGCGGACGGTCGTTTTGACTTCCTGCACCTTCAGCTCTTCGTACGGAGTAAACTGGGGTTGCGATGGCATGAGTTGCCAAACACCGCAACCTACAGGGCCTGGCGAGTTTTTGCTCCTGCAAGGTGTTCCTAACCTGAATGTAACTTCGAATTTGATTACGGCAACCAATTTATGTGGACAGCCGATCATTGATCTAGTATATACCAGCAACGGTAGCGGCCCAGCCTCTGCCGCTGCTGCATTTAATACCATTTTTAAAATAGGCATGGGCGGTACCGGAAGTTGGGCTTCCACCTCCTGGACGGCTGCGAGTGTTCTGTTTAATGGAAATACGGTAGTTTACACGGGTGGCAGCAATGGGAATCCAATTGTGATCAATGCCTCCCAATTTACCAGCGATCCAGACGGTGCGGGTGTAGGACTAGCCGATTTAGACAATGATGGATTTTTTGACGAACTACCTTTAGGCGCCAGCGCTACGATTCGCGTAAAACTGGCCTATGCTTGTCCAGTCGCTT
The DNA here is from genome assembly GCA_903905445.1 of uncultured Bacteroidota bacterium. Lineage (GTDB taxonomy): Bacteria > Bacteroidota > Bacteroidia > Chitinophagales > Saprospiraceae > M3007. Next base: position 8,487 of record CAIVGO010000744.1, on the reverse strand, counting down.
GCCCGGCACCCAACGATAACGCTACCATGCAGGCAGGCGGGACCTGGACCGATCAATGCGGCGGCACAGGAAGCAGTTCCCTGGGTACGGTTTTTTCATTTAACAATAGCCTGATTGGCGGTCCAGTTCAGCATTGCCCGAATACCTTGACCGATGGCCAGGTGTTCAATGCGGAAATCTGTTATGCCCGCGATTTTTCTTATAGTGCCAGTTTGAATTGCCCCGATAATAAGGTGCGCCTGACGCTAAGCCTTCCTGACGGGGTAACTGCGACTGGAAACGGGATGGTCAATGGTGTATCTATGGCAACCGTTTTTTCAGGAAATACCGCGTATGTGGAGGGCGTTTTTCAATCGGGTGATCCAATCTGCCTGTCGGTTGAATTGCGTTACGATTGTCCTTCACCGGATAACTTTAATATTGGGTACGAATTAACGTATGTGTGCGATGCCGCCTGCGCTTGCAAGCAAAAATGGGCTTGTGGCAATTTCCCAATTACTTCTGTGAAATGTGACGCTTGTCCGGAGGCCACAACAAAAGTGACCAATGTAAAAGTAGAGCGCACCACCTTGGGCTTTACCGATCATACCGGCACAACCCGCGTGACCAATCCTGCTACGCTGCCAGCGTTGAGTTTGTTGAAAGGCATGCCTTGCGACACCTTTAAATTTACGGTAAACGGCCGCTATGGTTCGGCAACCGATTCGACGTACAACAACCTGTTCATGGAGTTTTCGTATGATCGATTGGGAGGTGCCAACCTGCTGGATTTTACCACAGGTAATTTTATTTATTTCGATAAAAGTACCAATACGAATGCAAGCTACCCATTGCCAGCACCCAACAGTACCACCGTTGGGGGGCGACATGTCATCCGTTGGAATCTAAGTCCTGCACTACCGGCTGGGTTGATCGAAAATGGCGATAGTGTAGTGGCTTATCCGCGTTTTATTGTACTGAACAATGCAACGCTTACCGGCACGGCAACCCCTCCTGGTAATACTTCCCTTACCCTTTTCACCATTGATAGTTTGAGCGGCAATCCGACGACGGCCACCCGCTATAGTTGTAACCAATTCAAACCAGAACTGTACCTCCACAATCCAGAGCCCATCCTGAATGCGGTTGCTGGTGGCCGGACCGGTTGCGGTAACTATATGGTAAGTGGTTCGATCCAGCACGAGGTTTGTTTGGCGAAGGATGAATATCCAAAAGAAATTCGCCCGATTTTCAGTCTGAGCGGGGTGGAGGTGCAGATTTTAAATGGCGACAGTTATGATCCGAGTTTTACGCCGGTATTGACCATTTTAGGTGGTACCGATGATGCAGCGTATCCGGTGAGCATCAATTTGCCAAATCCGACCATTGCGGGCAATAAACTGACCTGGACCAATCCGGGCAGCTGGCCAGTAGCCGATTTTGCGGGTTTCAATCCGAATGCGACTGGTTATACGATCAAATTTAAATTACTCAACAGTGGTTGTGTGAATGCAGCCGATGGTACCTTGAAAACTGTTTGGAAGTACAAACGCTTCGCCTATGCGGTTGATCCAGCTTGTATGGTAAACGTAACCAGCAGTGCGCAAACGGGTACTGTAAGTGGCGGCGCTCCATCGTTTTCCCTGACCAATTTGAGCGGAACCCAATATGGCTACGACGCGATAGAATGTTATCAGGTGAAAATTCAAAACAACTCTAATGATCGTCCGGCGGGTTATGTTTGGTTGGCATTGGAAGATAATTTGAGTCCAATGGACGTGGTTTCCGTACGGAATACCAGCACCAACACGCTTTTACCTTTATTATCCTATGCAAATGGCAAATGGGTAAAAATCGCAACTTCTTATCCGGGCGGCACCAGCACAACCCTGGAAGTATGCGTGCGCTACACCAATTGCAGCAATAACCAGATGCGCCTGATTCAGGGTTGGGATTGCAATGCTTATCCGACCAATCCTACCACCTATACTTGCGGGGTAAAAGAAGCGTTTTTGCGCCTGATCCCGGCCATTGCCGACATTCAGGGCAACTTTACGGCAACATCGCCTTTGCCTGCGACCATGTGTGAAGATTTTGTGTTCAACATGTTGGTCAATTCTTCTCAAGTGGCCGACTTGTATCAGCCACGGGTGCGGGTAACCTTGCCCAATGGCATGACGCTCAATGGTCCCGTACAGATCGAATATCCACTTAATTCCGGCAACTGGCAAAATGCGACGCCTACGATCAGTGGTCAAGCAATTGAGGTGAATTTGACCAACCATACCGGCATCAAAGATACTTTGCCGGGCACCGTGCACGCCAATGTAGCCACCTACACAGGCGGTGAAGATCGGCAGGCAGATGTGCGTTTTAAGGTAAAAACCAGCTGCGATTTCCTGGCGGGCGATAAAATCAAATTCGAACCGTTTGCCAAAAGTGCTTGTGGAGCGAACGTTCCGGGTAATGGCGCGACCTTCCTTTCTCCACGCATTCGCATCGCGGGGGCAGATCCAACCTATGAAGGCACTTTCAATTTTAATATTGGCGGTGGCAACGTATTTGAAGGCTGTTATGAAAAAACAATGACGGTCAATGTGCAATTGGCCGATGTAAATACTATGGACGGTTTACCAGCAACAACTGGCACAGCGGATACCATTGAATTATATTTGCCTAAATGGGTAGATTATGTGCCGGGCACTTACGTTTGCAGCACCTTCCCAACGGCGAACTGCGCGAACTTTATCAGCACACAGGTATTGGCAGATGGCCGCCGTTTGTTGAAATTCGCCCTTCCATCCAGCATTTCTATTCCAAATGGCGGTTCTGCGCCGATTGTATTTAAAGTAAACTTGCAAGTGCAGCAAAACATCAGCTGCTCTATCAATGAAAATATTACGGGTCGTGTGATTGCAGTGTACACCAATATATATTGTGCTGCAACCATGATGAACTGCCCGAAAGTGATTGCGTTGGCGGGCGAGGGCTCCATGCCGATCGTGTTTAAAAAATTGAAGGCTTCTTTTGAAAGTGTAAATATTGCATGTAACAGTTTGGGTGGTTTCAACTACACCACCAAAGTGAAAATAGATGTTTTGCCTTTAAAAGCAGACAGTTTCCTGGTGGTGGAATACCACTGCCTCGATGCCTTGGGTGTACCATTTGCAGCGCCGATTGAGTTGGATACCATTTTTGGTCCGAAAGCAATTGGTTCGGTGGTAACGTTGACAGGAAGTTTCACCGGTTGCGACCCGATGAATGGTGTACGCGTAACCCTGCCTTATAATACGGCTGCGGGCGATAATCAATGCGTTTGTATGCCTTTGGAGTACAACAGTGTTGGCTTGCCAAAATGTCCGGGTGTAACCGTTGTGGCGGATCCCGATCCGGAGATTTGTGCCAATGCCACCGTTACAGTAAAAGCGACGCTGTTGTATTCGGCAACGGCGGGTACCTGGAGCAGTTCGGGCACCGGAATATTCTCTAGTACTACAGCGTTGACCACGGTTTATACCCCAAGTAGCGCTGATATTGCCTTGGGTTCGGTGATCCTGACCTTTACGACCAACGATCCAACGGGCACCTGCCAACCTGGCAAAGCATCGGTACAAATCATCATTCGTCCGATTCCAGTGGTGGCCAATGCAACTTTGACGGTTTGTGCATCTACTTTTGGCGGTTCTACGGGGTCTTTCAACCTGTCGCTTGCCGATAACCTGGTGGATCCAGCCGATGTACATACGGTAACGTATCATGCATCTTTGGCCAATGCACAAGCAGGCACTTCGCCATTGAGCAGCCCATATACGGCTGCCAACAATGCCGTGGTATATGCCCGCGTTGTAAATGCATTTGGTTGCGCGGTAACTACTGCCACGGTAACTTTAAAAGTAAATGCCCTGCCATCGGCCAGCAACGCTACTTTAAGCGCCTGTGAAAACGACCCAAATGGCAGCGGAATTGGCACTTTTAACCTGAATTTAGCCAATAGCCAAATCAACAACGGCGGTGGTTTGACCATCACTTACCACGCTACGTTGTTGGATGCACAAAATGGCATCAATGCCTTAGAAAGCCCTTATTTGGGTATTAATGGCGCTGTTTTGTATGCACGGGTGAGCAACAACAGCACGGCCTGCTACAATACTGCTACTTTAACCCTTACTGTTCGTCCGAAACCCATTGCCTATTCTGCGCAATTACAGGCCTGCCCAACTAGTTTTGACGGTACCCAGGCCAGCTTTACTTTGTCCAATGCAAATAGCCAGGTAACCGGCGGTGTGGGCGGCTTGACGGTAACTTACCATCAAAGTCTGGTAGAGGCCCAACAAGGCATCAATGCCCTGGCCAATTCCTACACTTCCGTAACCGACGATGTTTGGGCCCGTGTGGTGAATGGTTTTGGTTGTTATGCAGTGGATATCGTGCAATTGGTGGTATTGGAAAACCCTGAAATTATTGCAAGCAGCACCAACGTAACTTGTTTTGGAGCGGCCAATGGTACTGCACAAGTTCAAGTTTTGGGCGGCGCGCCAGCATACACCTACGACTGGAGCAACGATGGGGCTGAAAATCCCGACAATGATTTTGCTTCCCTTAGCGGACTGACGCCGGGTACTTATACGGTTACCGTAACGGATGCAAATGGCTGTACGGCACAAACCAGCACCTCTGTAATACAACCTGCGGCATTGAGTATCGTTACAGTGACCAGCACGCCGGTAAGCTGTTTTGGTGCAGCAAACGGCACTGCAACCGTGGTTCCTGCGGGCGGCACCGCACCTTATACGTATGATTGGAGCAGTGATGGCGCTGAAAATCCGGATAATGACCCTGCCACAGTAAATGGTTTAGCAGGCTCAGTTGCCGGAATAACGTATACTGTAACGGTCACCGATGCCAACGGATGCTCCACCAGTACTTCGGTGGTGATCACCCAGCCTGCAACACCCGTGGTTGCAACCATTACGGCTGTCAGCAATCCAACTTGTACCAGCAATATAGCGGGTTCTGCAACTGCTTCTGGTAGTGGCGGTACCGGTCCTTACGATTTCGTTTGGAGCACCGTACCTGCACAAAGCTCTATCAACGATGCGGATAATACGCACACTGCCAATAACTTAAGCGCAGGTGCTTATCAAGTAACCATCACAGATGTAAATAATTGTACTGCAACGGCCATCGCCAATTTGAACGACCCAACCGGTATTGATGCCTCTATCGACAATAAATTGGATGTAAGTTGTTATGGCGCCGCGAATGGTTCGGCCAGTGTAACGGTGATTCCAGCGGGCGCATCGGTTATCTACGATTGGGGTACGCCGAGTGCCAATACGACACCAACAGGCGACGGTACGGCCAGCGTAAGTGGTTTGGCGCCGGGCAACTATTTGGTTACCGTAACCCAAAATGGCACGGGTTGCAAAGCCATTGCATTTGTAAGTATTTCACAACCAGCGCCTTTGAGTGCAATTTCGAGTGGTATTGCGCCAAAATGTAATGGTGCTTCCAATGGTGCGGCTTCCGTGAGCGTACAAGGAGGCACTGCGCCTTATACCTATAATTGGAATGGCACACCGAGTGGCGATGCTACGGCCAATATCAGTGGATTAACGGCCGGTACTTACACCGTAACCGTAACAGATGCAAACAATTGTACCGTTTCAGCAACCGTTACCTTAAGCAATCCGACAGCCTTAAGTCTTATTACAAACGGAAATCCGGTTTCCTGCTTTGGTGGTAACAATGGCAGTGTAACCGTAATTCCCGCAGGGGGAACTGCCCCTTACACGTACGATTGGAGCAACGATGGGGCTGAAAATCCAGACAACGATGCTGCTACAATTACAGACTTGACCGCAGGAACGTACACCGTGACGGTTTCGGATGCCAATGGTTGTCAAACCTCCACCTCGGTTTCCATTGCACAGCCTGCGAGCGCGGTACAGGTAAATATTACCGCGACTACCCAACCTACTTGCGTGAACAACACCGCAGGTTCGGCAACGGCTTTGGCCAGTGGTGGCGTAGGACCTTATGACTTTGCTTGGCTTACACCTACTCCCCAGGTGTCTGTCAATGATGCTGATAATACGCATACTGCCACAAATCTTGCTGCGGGCACCTATTTGGTTTCTGTAACGGATGCAAATGGCTGCACGGCCATTGCGGTGGCAAATTTGAACGATCCAAGCGGCATTGATGCTTCTATCAATAATAAAACAGACGTTTCTTGTTACGGTGCAGCCAACGGAACAGCCAGTGTGACGGTAGTTCCTGCGAACGCAGCTGTAACCTACGACTGGGGAACTTCTGCGGCAAATACCACCCCAACGGGGGATGGCACCGCCAATGTGAGTGGGCTTGCGCCAGGCAACTACCTGGTCACCGTGACCGAAAATGGAACCGGATGCTCTGCGGTAGCCTTTGTAATGATCATGCAACCGGAACCACTCGTAGCGGTTGCCAGCGGTGTTGCGCCAAAATGCAACGGTGCCTCCAATGGAAGCGCCAGCGTCAATGTGACTGGAGGCGTTGCGCCATATAGTTATAACTGGAACGGCACCCCAACGGGAGACGGCACCAACGCCATCAGTGGTTTGAGTGCTGGAACGTATACTGTAACCGTAACCGATGCAAACAATTGCACCACAACGGCAACCGTAACCTTGAGTAACCCATCGGTGTTGACTGTCTCGATCAACAATGTAGTGCCCGTTTCCTGCTTTGGCGGGAACAATGGCAGCGCAACTGTAGTTCCGGTGGGAGGTACTGCACCATATACTTATGATTGGAGCAACGATGGATCTGAAAATCCGGATAACGACGCAGCCACTGCAACGGATTTAACCGCAGGAACTTATACCGTGACGGTGACTGATGTAAATGGTTGCCAAACCAGCACGTCGGTGGTAATTTCACAGCCTTCAACGGCAGTGAACGCCACGATCACCAATACCACGAATGCTACCTGTTCACTTGCAAGTGGCAGCGCAACCGTATTGGCTACAGGCGGCACGATCGGTAGCGGGTATACCTACGATTGGAGCAACGATGGATTTGAGAACCCTGATAATGACGCGGCCAGCATCAACAACGTGGCTGCGGGCGCTTATATCGTGGTGGTAACGGACGGCAATGGCTGTACCGCAACCGCTGTCGCCAATGTGGCAAATCCTGCTGGTTTGTCGGCCTCCATTACTGCACAATCAGACGCCACTTGTTTAGATGGTTTAAATGGTGCTGCAACCGTAACCGCAGTGGGTGGCACAGCGCCATTCGATTTCGATTGGAGCCATACTGTTGCTAGTCCGGATGTACTGAACCAACCTGGAAATAGTACTTCCCTGAATAATTTGGCAGTTGGTAATTACACCATTACGGTAACCGATGCCAACAATTGCACGGCGATTGCTTTTGTAACGATCAAAGCCGTGGATGTTGTTGCACCGATTATTACGGCTTGTCCGACCAATATTACCAACCTCACTTGCGGTCAATCGGTACCGGCACCACACACTACGGTAGCGGCATTTGAAGCAGCGGGTGGCAATGTGAGCGATAACTGTACGGTGGATGCCAATTTGATGATCCGTTCTTCGGATTATGACAATGGCTTGAGTTATTGCAACAACGATGGCTTGCATACCATCATCCGTACCTATGTGATTCTGGATCAATTCAACAATAAATCGACTTGTACGCAAACGATCAGTTTTGTAGAAGATGTAACGCCTCCACAATTAACAACGGCTGCCAGCAATCTTCCGTGCATCAACGGTTGTCTCAATGGTACCATTCCGCCTGCGGTTCAAAACTGGTTGGCAAATAATGGCGGCGCAGCGGCAACGGATGCTTGTAGCGCGGTAAGTTGGACCAACAACTTCGACGCAGTGGCCGCACAGGCGCTTTGCGGGGTAGGAGGAACCTTGAGTGTTACCTTTACTGCAAAAGACGCTTGCGGAAATACGACCCAAACAACTGCAACAATTTGTATTAGTGAGACTTATGCAGCAGGTTTGGCGAAACGCACGGTGCAAACCATCAACAATGCAGATGGAACAACGGATGTAAGTTTTGAATTCAATATTGAAAATTTCGGAACTGCTATCTTAACGAACATCGCCGTGGCCGAAAATCTGGCGAGCGTGTTTAGCCCATGCGGCACGCCGACGGTATTGAGCCTCATTTCTGATGATTATACGGTAAATGCAGCCTTCACGGGCGCAGGCGCAAACACAAACTTGCTCGCAGCAGGCAACACGCTGACAGTCGGCAATAAAGGTGCGATTTTGTTGACCATCCGCATCCCGGCTTGTGCAACGACGTCGTTTACCAATACCGCTACTTTGACGGGTACAACGCCTACCAATACAACGGTAACCGACATTTCTCAAAATGGCGCAGAGGCAGACCCTGATAATGATGGAAATCCTGGCAATAACAACGTTGGTACCCCTGTTTCAACATCATCTGTGAATTTGGCAGGTTTGGCGAAACGTACGG
>CAIVGO010000743.1 GCA_903905445.1 uncultured Bacteroidota bacterium | reverse complement strand
TTAGGGTTATTATACGGGTTCGAGGATGTTCCAAAAATCCAATTATTGTCATGCTTTTGCGCATACAACAAGAATGGTGCAAGAAATAACATTGCAAAACAGTAATTTTTTTTCATGAGCATTTTATAGGTTGAATTTAAGAAAATGATACTTAGAATCTACCCGCGTTGGAGAAGACAGCATCAAAAACAGTTAAATTAAAATTGAATACTACGGACGATTAAAAGTTAAAGAATGCTAGTTTTCAATTAGTTATTACAAGTAACTTGTTCCAAAAATCTGGAGAACATTAAGATCATACAAATATAATTCGTTAAATCAAGAATAGCAAGGAGACAATTACACATTAACATTTACACGATAAAACTTAATATAAATAACGGTAATCCCAAAAGCCAGATACCACGCAAGCAACTCCACAGGAGTGGAATTTTCACGACAAGCATTCATTTTTAAATTCATTGCCCCACCTGCCGGTGGGAATTTCGGGGTATTGGGTTTTCTACCATAATTTCGGTCCTACGGACCTATGCGTCCCAATTTGGGCATTTTCAGTCAATTTAACTTCCGCTACGCATAATCTTCCCTTCTGAAACGCTTAATATTTGGCAGCGCTCAATCTTTGTTTTTATACCACTAAAGCCTCGCCGCCGTGCGTTGGTCTTTTGACCACGCACAACCCCCGTGAGCGGCTAAGTGTTGTAACAAATTGATTATAAACTGATTAGCATCGCACGTTGTATGCGCTTGGTCATACCTGTCCCGCATCGCAGATCGGGAAGACCAAAGCGCGGCGGGGGGATTGAGCGTGGGAAGAACGAAGATCACGCGCTGCGATAGAGCATTAAGTTTGGAGCGCGTGAAGACCATGCGCGGGGAATTACCATCTTTCACAAGGCAATTCTAATCTTGGATGTTGCCTAAATTTTGGCGATCCTTCGTAAAAAGCAAAAGTGAGCCTATTATAGCCATATGCTCCAGGGATATATGGATATTCCATCTTTGGATTGCAAGTAGTATCTTTTATGAAATAGTAAAACTCAGTAACCCTAAAATTTTCAAGTTCGTTCCTACCTTTTCCAACCATGGATGGCTTGCCTAAAAGCCTTTTGACTTCTTTCTGAGACAATTGAAAAAAACAATCCTTATGCTTTGCCCATTCCTGATCGAACAAATACGCGTTGGTGCGCATCTTTGATTTTCGCGGGCTTGTTAGTTCATCACAGGTATAAAACCCATTGGGCAACCTATGCCATTGAGCGCGGAACTTCTTCAAATACAAACGGCAATCGTCCTGCAGCCCTTTGGGGTAAGGGCTGCAGGATGTTGCAAATAAGATAAAGGCAAGATATACTGTGGTTTTCATCGCCTATTGTTTTAGAATTTTAAAAACCAAAATTTTCTGCTACCTGGGGTCTTAACTCCCGAAGTGCTTGATGCTCCTTCGCGGAGCGTGATCTTCGTTCTTCCTACTTTCAATCCCTGCCGGTGCGGGAGAATGGCCGTCATACCGCTAAGTATAGGAAGTTGTTGCCAATAATGCAGCGTTAGCCAACTTTTACTACCAATTTTCGCAAGGCAATTCTAATCTTGGCCGTAATTTTGATTGCTTGCCATTGTAAAAAGCAAAACTGAGCCTATTATAGCCATATGCTCCAGGGATATATGGATATTCCATGTTCGGATTGCAGGTGGTATCTTTTATGAAATAGTAAAAACCCAATGTGTGAAAATTTTTTAGTTCATTAAATCCATGATCGACTTTTGTAGGCTCACCTAATAATTTTTTAATCTGTTTAGGAGACAATTTAAATAAACAATCCTCATACTTTGCCCATTCCTGATCGAACAAATACGCGTTGGTGCGCATCTTTGATTTTCGCGGGCCCGTTAGGTCGTCACAAGTATAAAACCCGTTGGGCAACCTATGCCATTGAGCGCGGAACTTTTTCAAATACAAACGGCAATCGTCCTGCAGCCCTTTGGGGTAAGGGCTGCAGGACGTCGCAAATAAGATAAAGACAAGATAGACTGTGGTTTTCATCGCCTTATATTTTACAACTTTGAAAATCAATATTTTGTATATTTGATCTTCTTCCATAATTTCGGTCCTACGGACCTATGCGTCCCAATTTGAGCATTTTCAGTCAATTTCAGGCAGTTTTAACTTCATTTTCAAAAAAACAGACCCAACGTATAAGTCCGAAGGACTGAAATTATTATAAAAAAACGACCCTGGCCACTTTAGCCAAGGTCGTTCTATCAAAATTCTAATTAATTTCCAATTAGTTGTTGCCCACTTTCACCACGGTTTTGGTTTGGTGTTTCATGCCATTGAGCACCCGGCAGAAATACGTGCCGGCTGGCAAACTACTGCCCGAAAACGATACCACATATTCGCCGCGGCCCATGATTCCGTGTGCGGGGGTGGCGATTACCTTACCGCTTGCATCCAATATTTGCACGGTAGTAGGGCCGCCATCGGTGCGGTACACTATTTGCAAATTCGTGGAGAACGGGTTCGGCGAACAATCGAGCAACGAACGGCCCGCTGCCTGGTTGGCCTGGTGCGTGGCCGTCGAAATACAGCTGATATTCGATTGGTATAAATCGAGGTAAGCATGGTCGTGCAGCAAAATATCCGGCACCTCCGTTTCAGGCACACAGAACCA
>CAIVGO010000742.1 GCA_903905445.1 uncultured Bacteroidota bacterium | reverse complement strand
GTTGCCATTGTAATCGATCCACATGCTCACATACGCGGGTAAATAAGGGGCCGTTACGTTGGTCGTTATTTCACAACATGCTTCATAACCCGGAACAAGAGGCGTAAGCAGTTTAAATCCGTCTTCATCATCGCCGTTTGCAGCAACGGTTCCTACCTGGTAACTGCTTGGGTCGGCATCGTCGCCACCCGTATTTTGTGTACCGGCCTGATTATCAGGCATTCCATCGGGTTCTGCGTCAGCGCCAAGGCCGAGGTATAAACCCGGAACGAGGGTTGCGTGGGCGCCGTTTGGCAGCAAGGTGTTATTTGCAGTTGTATTATCGCCAAAATCGACCGCCACAAAACCGGCGTCGTGTGTTTGATCATCGTGTGCATCCGGGAAATTCGGTAAAGCGCCCGGCATATCGCTCACGCCTTGCTCATTGAGCACGAGGTTGGCTACATCCGGCCAGCTGAATATATCGCCCAGGACAAAATCGTTGGCATCGAGTTGTGTATTGCCACCCTGTTGGATCAAAGTTTGTACAAAATCGGTTGGTGTGGTAGCGGTCAGTTTATACGTTCCATCAATGAGGCCACAGAAGTAATAAACCCCGTCTTTGCCATTTACCGGCGCCGTCATGGTTTCGTAAATGCGGTTGTCGGAAACGGTGGTGATATTTCCATCGGGACCAGCCCAAGTCAATTGGATAGCCACATTGTTCATGCCTGGTTCGAGCGTTGGATTGCCCTGGAGGCCGTCAAAGTTGCGGTCTTCCCAAACCAGGTTGCCCACTTTACCCACCTCTTCGATATAATCTTCTACCTCACCCAGGGGCATTTCATCCGAACCGAATACGGCTGGACCATCGGGCGTGAGGCCGCCGTTGGGCGATAGTCGGAAACGCGCATACACGCGACCGGCGTTAAATTTGGCTGTAAGTGGTACGGGGAAACAGAATTGAGCGTCTTCCAATCCGCCACTTGGTATGAGTCCGTTGTTGACAAATTGTAAAGCTTCACTGTTGTCCAATTGTCCGTCGCCATTCCAGTCAATCCAGCCTTGCAATGCAGCGGCGCTTAAACTTGCATTTTTTGCCGAAACACGCACACAGGCATCGTAACCAGGGATCAACGGTGTTTCAAAACGAATCCCGTTTTCATCATCGTTGCATGCGGTTGGTTTGTCAAAACACACCAGGTTTAGGCTAATCGTTCCACCAATCGTCACCAAAGCTGGATCTACCCCGTCTTTTTGCGCAATACATTGTTCGAGTGCCGCAATATTGCCCGTAAACGCGCCATTATTGGTTGAATTGGCCACAATGGCTGTTGCACCGAGGATGGCATTGAAACCGCCCGCCGCATTAATGGCCGGGGAGAAATCGCCATTTACCACATAATACACATATTGTCCATGCGTATTCGTGGTACGCAGGATGAGTTTGTTTTCACACTGATAAGATGCAGCAGAAACAAGACCCAACGGCGTACCTACACAATCCTGGGTATTGATACTCAACGTATTAATACCATCGTCGCCATCACCTGCATTGGAACTCAATTCGTCATATACCCCCGCATCGCCATCGGGCATACCTTCGCGCTCTGCATCCACGCAGGCGCCTAAAGTGAGTTGTGGGCTGGTGGTGTGTACCGCACCGAGTGCATTTAAAGTAGTGTGGAAAGATTGGTCTTCCGGCAAATCCCCATAATCGAGGTAAGCAAAGCCAAAGTCGTGGTTTTCTTCATTTTGTGCATCGGCAAAACCAGCGATTGAACCATCATCGCCGATGCCGTTTTCACCGGTCGCCATATTTTGCGGATCGAGGATGGTAAATAGTTGCTCCACTTCAGCAAGGTCGGCAGCAAGGGCCTCTCCATCGTTGTCGGTGGAGGTATTGATGCCAGCATTAAGACGCGTTGGGGTCATCATCGCCGGTGTCAGCACACGAATGCTGTAATTGCCCGTTAAAATGACGGAGAAGTGGTACAAACCTGAAATATCGGTTGTGGTGGTGTATTCCCGGTTATCTGCGGTGGTACTCAAGTTGCCATCCGGCCCCGACCAGGTCATTTTAACCGGAACATTGGCAATGCCCGGTTCTCCGGCGTCTTGATTTCCGTTAAAATTGCGGTCATTCCAAACCAGATTACCAATTTTACCGACATCCGTTTTATAATCTTCAACTTCACCGCCAACAGCAGGGCCGAACGAATTCAAGCCGCCTGTAGGGGAAAGTCGGAAGCGGGCATACATTGATCCATTTTGGAAAGCCGTGTTTGCGGGCACATCAAAGCAATAAATTGCATCGGTAACGCCGCCTGCTGGGATCAGTCCGTTGTTGGTTAAGCCGAGTGCTTCACCCGCATCGAGTAAGTCGCCGTCGCCATTGAAGTCGATCCAGCCTTGTAAAACAGCCGTTGTGTTGGAAGTATTGTGTGCATTTACCTTGATACAGGCTGCAACACCGCCCACCAATGGTGTAATAAATTCGATGCCGTTTTCGTCATCCGATCCGCCCGCGCAGGTTCCAATGACCGGAACACCCACGGCAGTATCATCGCCGCCATTGAACTCTGCATCCACGCAGGAGCCTAAATACAAATTCGGGTCAAGGTAGTGGAAAGCGGGGTTTGAAGGCCCTGCAACGGTTGCATAAGATGTGGGCAAATCACCATAATCGGTAAGGTAATAACCGGCGTCCCACGACAAATCTACTTCACCCGAACTTAACTGGGTAACTGCGGTTGCACCAGAAGTGATCGAGGCATCGGAGTCTGAATCTCCTGTTGATCCAATCACATTCAAGGGAGAAGTCCAATATCCATCCGGTTTCAGGAAGGTAACCTGATAATTGCCCGGGACTAGATTTTGGAACAAATAACTACCATCAGGTCCAGATAAGGCAGTCAACGTAACGGTTGTACCATTACCTGTTGTTCCAGTAAGCGTTATATTAATATTGGCCAAACCAGGCTCGTTTTGATCCTGGGTACCATTGCCGTTATAATCCTGCCAAACGAGGTTACCAAATGTGGTAAATTTGTAAAAACCAGCATCATACGTATTATTGTGTTCACCGGAGACTAAGGTTTCATCGATGGTTTTAAAACCGTTGTTCGGATTTACATCGGAGTCATTGTTGTCATTACCAGTTTGGTCGAGATAGGTCGCAGCATCGTAGCCTGCAGGAATTGGGAATACGATATGGTACACACCCGGTAAAAGGTTGCTAAATTCGTAATACCCATTTACATCGGTGCTTGTACTTGCATTCACTGCGATACCCTGGCCGTCAATACCCACCAATTGTACATTGGCTCCCACCAATTTCGGTTCGTTAATTTCCTGGGCACCGTTGGCATTGATATCTTCCCAAACAAAATCTCCAATGCTTGGCGGCATGTAGAAACCAGCATCGTAGGTCGGGTTATCTTCTCCTGAAACCAGGATTTCTACCACCGATTGGCCCGTTGCCAAATCGGCATCCGAGTCATTGGCATCTGCGATTGCGTCTGGATCGTTGGCTGCTGTGCGTACATAGCCGCCTGTGGGCGTCACAAAAGTTACCTGGTAAGCACCTGGCGTCAGGTTTTCAAATATATAATTACCTGTTGTATTGGTGGTTGTACCCAAACTTACCACTGCGCCATCACCGGCAGTACCGGTCAGTAACACATCTACGCCGGTAATGCCGGGTTCGCTCGCATTTTGCAGGCCGTTGCCATTGGTATCGTCCCAAACCAGGTTGCCAATTTTCGCAACTTTATAAAAACCTGCATCAAACGTCAAAATGGTATCACCGCTCGTTACTTCAAACGCAGGCGTGTTGCCCATCGCACCAAAATCTGAATCTACTGCATCATCACTGCCCAAATCCAGGGTGCTCGGTACATAACCCGCTGGCGTATTGAAATGGATCGCGT
>CAIVGO010000741.1 GCA_903905445.1 uncultured Bacteroidota bacterium | reverse complement strand
TAAAAACAAAAAAGCAGGTAAGGTAAATACAACCCCGGCGGCGACCGATTCGCCCGCAGAGCCGGTGGTTTGGATGATGTTGTTTTCCAAAATGGTGGTGCCTAAAAATCGGCGGCCCAGGGAAATGGCCAACACGGCAATCGGAATGGACGCGGATACGGTCAAACCCGCTTTCAAGGCAAGGTAAACGGTTGCGGCACCAAACAGGATGCCAAATAAGGAGCCGAGTAAAACTGCCCGCAAGGTAAACTCCTTGACGCTTCGATCGTCGGCAGCAATGTATGGTTTGAATTCAGAACGTTGATGTTGAGCCATTTCCAGGTGTTTTACAAATCAATGGGTGACAGGTGTGTTTTCAGGCTGAAAGGTAGAATTTAATTGAAAATTGATAATTGAAAATTGACATGGTTTGGCCGTTTGGTGCATAAAAAATGAATGGTGTAATCGTTAATTCTATCCATCTGCGCCAATTAATTATCATTTGGTACGTTTGTGGCAGGAAATAAGCGCTTCTTGCTTGTAGATTCCTGCTTGTAAAACGTTTATATGTACCTTTGCCAAAATTTTGCCTGAACGTATGAAGAAAATTATCCTCCTTTTCGCATTTATAAGCTGTCTGTTGCACCAAGGTTTTGCGCAAGACAAGCATTTTACGCAGTTTTATGCTGCTCCATTGAGTTTAAATCCAGCTTTGACCGGGGCGATGGAGGGCAAATACCGTGTGGGGCTTATTTATCGGGATCAATGGCGTAATGTGTTGGACAACCCGATTAAAACTTTTGGGGTGGCGGCCGATTTGCGCTTTAATGCACCAGGTAGGCACGTACGGAAAGACGCTATCGGGCTTGGTTTGAATTTTTACAACGATAAAGTACCGGTAATCGATTTTAACACAACACAAATTGGTATTTCGGTTGCTTATCATAAGTCGTTGGATGTCAATGATCGCCAATTTCTTTCCTTGGGCTTCCAAGCAGGTTTGACCCAGCGGAGTGTCAATTATGGTTCTTTGCAATTTCACGATCAGTTTGATGGAAGCACGGGCTATACTTTTGGGACTGGGGAAGACCTGCCAGGAAATAACATTTCTTATACCGATTACAACGCAGGCATCAACTATACTGCCAAAATTGGCCGATATGGCGCTGTGTTTGCTGGATTGGCCTTGCACCATTTCTTGGAGCCGAATATTTCATTTGCCGAAAATACCCAAAAAGGAGATAAATTATACCGTAAAATATCAGGCCAGTTTTCTTCCAATATTCCGTTGACGCACAACAATCGGGTGTCTTTGTTGCCACGCTTCCTGTTTGCTATTCAGGGTTCACACCTGGAAATGAACGCAGGTACGAATATTCGTTTTGCGATGGGAAAATACGGTTCTACTGCCTTGCATTTTGGAACTTGGCTGCGTCCAGTACGCAATACCGATGGCATGGGCCTGGATGCGGTGGTTGCCTTGATGGGCCTGGAGTTCGAAAATGTACTGCTCGGGATGAGTTACGATCTGAATCTGAACGCCTTGCAGGCCAACCAACGCCAGGCATCTTTTGAGATTTCGGTAGTGTATTTGGGCAATTATGAAAACGAGGAGATTTTATGTCCTAAATTCTAGGAATCGTTTGTTTTTTAATCTTTAGTTACAATAACGATTCATCCGTTTTGTAATATAATCCTAATGTTTCATTTTATGTTGTTTCGAGCAGAAGCCATTTACCATGTTTACAACCAAGGTAATAATCGCCAAAAAATCTTTTTTACGGATGAAAACTATCGTTTTTTTATCCGTAAAATGCAAAATTTTTTGCTTCCACATTGTGAATTGCTAGGTTATTGTTTGATGCCTAATCATTTCCATTGGTTGATATATGTAAAAAATGTTGAAATTGAAGTGAATAGTGATTTGGATTATTTGCCTGATGCGTCGAAGCAATCTATCCCAATATTTCCTCAGAAAAAACAAATAAGAACCATAAATCAATCTATTGGTATTTTGCTCCGTTCCTACACACGTGCGATTAATAAGCAGGAGCATCGAACTGGTGCTTTATTTAGAGAGGAAACGAAAGCACAAGATGGCTGGTTAAGTCCTTATTTATATCCGTCTCACCCGGATTATGCCAAGGCTTTGCAAAATTGGGAATTATACGGAGCAACCTGCCTCCAGTACATTCACGCTAACCCAGTGCGTGCTAAAATCGTAAAAGTTGATATAGATTGGAAATATTCATCTGCACGAGCTTTTGCTGGTTTGAACAATGCGGATATTTGCAACGTCAGACTTGCAAGAGAATTGTTATTTTTTAAGTGAACGCCTTATTGACGGGGCGACTTTTTCAGTCACCCCATCAATAAGGGTAGGATTTCCTGTATTTTTACAGCAAAATGGTCGTTTTACGTGTTATGCCTACTGGCGGGGTGACAGAAAAAGTCGCCCCGTCAGTAGGCATAACAATTTTCGGATAGGCAAGGAAGCGTCTGTTCAATAGCTGGGATTTCGGGTTTGCCGAATGTGAGTGGCCCGCTTTTATTGACGGGGCGACTTTTTCAGTCACCCCGTCAATAAAAGTGGGATCTCCTGTGTTTTTACGGCAAAATGGTCGTTTTACG
>CAIVGO010000740.1 GCA_903905445.1 uncultured Bacteroidota bacterium | reverse complement strand
TTCCGCTTGGGCGGCGAGCAATTGCTTCTGCAAGGCGGTCACCATCCCGATTTGGGCCTGGCGTTTTATGTCGATTTGTTCCAGCAACTCAAAGACCTTTACCCCACCTTGAAGTTGCACGCACTCGGACCGCCGGAAATTGCGCACATCGCAAAATTAGATAAAATGAGCCATTATGAGGTGCTCAAAGCCCTCAAAGCAGCAGGTTTAGACTCTTTGCCAGGTGCAGGCGCCGAAATATTGAACGACCGGGTGCGCCGCCTGATTTCAAAAGGCAAATGCGGCGGCGAAGAATGGCTGGATGTGATGCGTGCCGCCCATCAGTTGCACCTGACCACCTCGGCCACCATGATGTTTGGCCATATTGAAACCAATTACGAGCGCATGGAGCATTTTGCCTGGCTCCGGCAAGTACAATCGGAAAAACCAGCCGATGCCAAAGGCTTTTTGGCCTTTATTCCCTGGCCTTTCCAGGATGAAGACACTATTTTGCGCAAAATCAAGCGTGCCCGCAATGCCGTCACCGGCGATGAGTACGTGCGCATGATTGCCATGAGCCGGATTATGTTGCCCAACGTGGTCAATATTCAGGCTTCCTGGCTCACGGTAGGCAAACAGGTCGCACAAGCCTGCCTGCACGCGGGCGCGAACGACTTTGGCAGCATCATGATCGAAGAAAATGTAGTTTCGGCTGCTGGCGCGCGTTTCCGTTTTACCGCCGATGGCATCCAGCAAGCCATTCGCGAAGCCGGGTTTACGCCCCAACTGCGCAACCAACAGTATGATTTCCGGGATTTACCAGAAAATATGGCGCAACAAACATTGGACCACAGCACCATGATCGTTGATTAGTTGTTAGTTGTAAGTTTTTAGTTGTTAGTTAGGGCAGCGCTCCATCAAAAATAACTAACAACTAAAAACTTACAACTAACAACTATCTAAATATGGATTATCCAAAATCGCCCCGAAATACCGTAAAACGCATCCCAAAACGCGGCCATTACGACGAAGCAACCGTGTTTTCGATTTTAGATGCGGGATTTTTATGCCACCTCGGTTTTGTGGTGGATGGCCAGCCCTATGTCATTCCCACGAGTTACGGGCGTAAGGGTGCGCGCCTGTACATACACGGGGCAAGCACCAGTCGCATGCTCAAGGTAACGGAAACGGGTATACCGGTTTGTCTTACCGTAACGCACGTAGATGCTTTGGTGCTCGCGCGTTCGGCTTTTCATCATTCTATGAATTACCGCTCGGCGGTGGTGTTTGGCACGGCGGAACTGGTTACCGATGAAGATGAAAAGATGGACGCCTTGTTTTGCATTTCCGAAAACATACTGAAAGGACGTTGGGATGAAGTGCGGCCGCCCAATGCCATCGAAATGAAAGCGACCAGCGTGTTGGCCATTGATATCGAGGAGGCCTCCGCTAAAATTCGCACGGGTCCGCCCGGCGACGATGCGGAAGATTATGATTTGCCCGTTTGGGCAGGTTTGTTGCCGGTAAAAAAGGGGTATGAGGAGGCGGTCCCGGATCCTTTGTTGAAGGAGGGGATTGAGATGGGGCATTCTGTAGCGGATTGGAAATAGTGTTGCCCCTTCCTGTTTTCGCAGCAGGTGGTCTTCACTTTTGCTATGCATGATATCTCATAGGGTTCAATCCTTGTTTTTATATACCCTATGCGCGACGGAAATATCACTATTCTTTACATATTCCGTTCGTTATAATATGCGACCTCTAGCGAGGTCGTGCGGGATATTTGGGCGGTTCATGTTGCTACAAATGTTCGACCTCTCGCGAGGTCGTTGCGTTTTCCTTCGCATTGGTTTAAATGAAATTATATCCTCTTAAAATATTGTGATACGAAACACGTATTGCGCATTATCATTCGTAATGTCAAATGCAACGCGCCGACCTCTTTAGAGGTCGAACATTTGTAGCAACGCCAAGTAAAAATTACCCCGAACGACCTCGTTAGAGGTCGCATATTAGTGTATTTTCACCCGGCGCACTCCCAAAACTTTTCTAAATTTGCCCAATGATGGAAAAACAACAAGGCCAATTGGTCAGAACGCTTTCTTTATCCGCAGCGACTTTGCTGGTGGTAAGCTCGGTCATCGGATCGGGGGTTTACAAAAAAGTAGCACCCATGTCGGCCGAGCTGCTTTCGCCCGATTTGGTGCTATGGGCCTGGGTGCTGGGCGGCATCATCAGTTTGTGCGGCGCTTTGAGCAATGCCGAAATTGCCGGTATGATGGCCGATTCAGGCGGGGAATATGTGTATTTTAAGCGCATTTATGGCCGATTTATGGCTTTTTTGTGGGGCTGGAGCACCTTTGCGGTGATCAAAACGGCGGCCATTGCCTCCATTGCGTATGTGTTTGCGCAGTCGTTCAATGCCATGATTCCGTTGCCGCATTTGCCGGCTTCGATCGAAAGCATCGACTTGGGACTGTTTCAACCCTTTGAAAATTTTGGGGTAAAAGGGCTCACCATCCTACT
Source organism: uncultured Bacteroidota bacterium (assembly GCA_903905445.1). Lineage (GTDB taxonomy): Bacteria > Bacteroidota > Bacteroidia > Chitinophagales > Saprospiraceae > M3007. Next base: position 147 of record CAIVGO010000740.1, on the reverse strand, counting down.
CATTTTACTGCTCACGTTTCTGAACACCCGCGGCTTGAAAGGCGCTGCTGGCCTCAGTACCTGGATTACCTGGCTGGTGGTGGGCGGTTTGGGCCTGATTGTGGTATCGGGTTTGTTGATGGGTGGTGGCAGTTTTACCAATATTCG
>CAIVGO010000739.1 GCA_903905445.1 uncultured Bacteroidota bacterium | reverse complement strand
TGCGCAATTCCCGATCGGTTGCTACATTCAGGATCACGTGTACGTGCAGGGCGCGGGCGACTTAGACGAACGCAATGGCCGTTTTTGCATTACACCCGAATATCCGAACGGTATTTACGCTTATTTTGTCACGATAGATGGTAATTTGGATCCGGTTTTCCCATTCACCATGTTCGGTACTTTTTATGGCGTGGTGCAGGCGGGTAACATGGGCGGCCCAAACAGCGGCCACAATACCATCAATGAAACTACCACCGTGTACAATGGTGTAAGTGCAAGCCACAGCCCGGAAACCGGTATCGAATACGAATTTGGCCCCAATCCGGTCAAATCAACGGCGTTCATTTATTTTACCCCCAACAGTGTGAACAACATTACCGGCGTATTGTACAACGAAAACGGCGCCGTGGTAGCCGATTATCAAAACCTGCAACCCAGTATTCAGTACCCACTCGATTTGTCGGAATTGCCTTCGGGTGTATATTTCCTGCATCTGAACGCTGATAAAGCGCAAGTGATTCAGAAAATTGTCAAAGTGAAGCGTTAAATGTTTGTTTGGGTTTTATATTATATGGAGTGGCTGGCCGGATGGATGGGGCTTTTTGCTCCGCCCGCGCAGTTAAACCTGGTGCTGGAACATGTGATCGACGGACGCGCCTTGTACCTCGATACAGCGGTGTATTACAATGCGTTACAACAGCCCTTCAGTGTTTCAAAATGTAAATATTATCTGGGAAATCCGGTCTTGCTCGCTGCAGCAGGACCGGATTTCCATTCCAATACGTATTACTTAGCCGATGTAGAGGAAGACCCCACCTTGTCATTTCCCCTGCAAAAAATTCCGCCTGGCCAGTACCGCGCCTTGCAATTTACCCTGGGTGTAGACAGTTTGCAAAATTGCAGCGGGGTGCAATCGGGTGCACTCGATCCCGAAAATGCCATGTTTTGGGCCTGGAATACGGGCTATATTTTTTTAAAATTAGAAGGTACCGCACCGGCATCTAAATCGCCCGGCCACTTTTTTGAATTTCATATTGGCGGATTCCGGTCTCCACACAATTGTATCCGCACCATTACCCTGCCTTTCGAGCAAGTGATGGATCTTCAAGCGGGCGCCCGCAACGAACTCCGCCTTCGGGTCAATTTGGGTGAAATTTTGCGCACCCCCAACACCATCGATTTTGGGGTTCATTCGGCCATTACAGACTTTAATTACGCCGAATTGATTGCCGATAATTATGTAGATATGTTTTCTATTCGATAATTCCGTGTACATACCTTGACAAATTCCTGGTTCTTCCACTATCTTTGCAATCTATCTTTTAATCGTTCACAATACCCAATGCATGACCGTTTCTACTAATCCCCAACGCGATCTGGCCTTTGATTACGTCAGATATACCCACAAAAACATCTTTTTGACGGGTAAAGCCGGTACCGGCAAAACAACCTTTCTCCACCAAATTAAGCAGGATTCCCCCAAACGTATGGTTATTGTAGCGCCCACCGGCGTAGCAGCCATCAATGCGGGCGGAATGACCATCCACTCTTTTTTTCAACTGCCTTTTGGTCCGTATCTGCCTGGTAGTGAACGGGATAACACCGTTCAACGAAAATTTACCAAAGAGAAAATCCGGCTCATTCAAAGCCTCGACCTGCTGGTAATCGACGAAATCAGCATGGTCCGCGCCGATGTGCTCGATCATATCGACGCGGTGCTACGGCGTTATCGCGATGGCTACAAACCTTTTGGGGGCGTGCAATTGCTCATGATTGGCGACCTGCACCAATTGCCACCCGTGGTGAAAGATGAAGAGTGGAACCTTCTGCGCAATATTTACGCAACCCCTTATTTTTTTAGCAGCCTGGCCCTCCAACAAACGGATCCGGTTTCCATCGAATTAAAGCATATTTACCGACAATCCGACGCACAATTCATCGAATTGCTCAATCGGGTGCGCGATAATAAATTGGATGCGGAGGTGCTGGAAATCCTCAACAGCCGCTTCGTTCCCCGCTTTAAACCAGATGAAAATGAACCCTATATCACCCTTACGGCCCTCAATGCGGAGGCACAGGAAATTAATGTCGAAAAATTAAAGGAAATTCCTCAGCCTGTTTCGGTGTTCAGGGCAACCATTACCGGCGATTTTCCCGCGCACGCCTATCCAACCGAAGAAACCCTCGAATTCAAGGTAAATGCGCAGGTAATGTTTGTAAAAAACGATCTTAACCGCGAAAAACGATACTACAACGGCAAATTAGGCGTGATTACCCGCATTGAAGAAAATGCCATCCACGTACAATGCCCCGCGGAAAGCGAACCCATCGTCGTGGCCCGGATGGAATGGAACAATGTAAAATACAGCCTCAACGAACAAACCAAAGAGGTGACCGAAAACATTATTGGCACCTTTGTTCAGTTTCCACTCAAATTAGCCTGGGCCATTACCATCCACAAAAGCCAGGGACTTACCTTCGAACGGGCCATTATTGATGCGCAAGCGGCTTTCGCCCACGGGCAGGTATATGTGGCCTTGAGCCGATGTAAAAGTTTTGGCGGTATCGTGTTGCGCTCTAAAATTGTACCCGCCAGCGTCAAAACCGATGTTACGGTGCGCAATTACACCGAAGAAGCCGATAAAAACGCCCCCGATGCAGACCATTTACAGGCATCTAAAAACGCTTATCAACAACATTTGGTGCTGGAATTGTTTGGGTTTGGTGCCTTAAATAGAGCCTTCGAACTCCTGCAACGCCTTTATTTGACCCATGAAAAAGCCATTCATCCGGTAAGTTATGCCCAAAGCGCGGTGCTGAACTCGGAATATACGGTCCCGTTTTTTGATACAGCACAAAAATTTCAAGTACAAATCAAAGCGTTCTTTGCCGGAAATGCCTTGCCGGAAACCAACACCGCGTTGCAAGAACGGGTGCAAAAAGCCGGTGCCTGGTTTAGCGATCAACTGAAAACGGTGTTTGATCCCTGCACCCAGCCATTAGAATTCGTATCCGATGACCAAAACATCAAAGGCGCAATTTATGAGGCATTGGAAAACCTGCGCTTTCAAATTTTTATAAAAAAAGCCTGTCTGGGTACCCTCGCACAAGGCTTTTCGGCCCAACAATACCTCCGAACCAAAACCAATGCAGAACTCGACTTCAAAGCCCAACAAAACAGGCCGATTGAAACACCCGTTCCTGCCATCGGCGCACATCCCGTACTGTTGCAACGCTTGAAAAAATGGCGCACCGAAACGGCTGGCAACCTAAATGTAGAAGCGTTTCAAGTGTTTTCTACCAAACTGTTGCTCGAAATTGCCGAACAATTGCCCACCACACCGGCAGAATTAAAACGCATTAAAGGAATAGGGGCTGCCAAAATAAAGCAATTCGGCCCAGCCATGCTTGACCTGATACACCAGTATTGCACCGAAAAGTCGATTGATTTTGAACCGCTTCCCGCCAATGCCTTCGACCCAGCACCACCCAAACCCGACACAAAATTGGTCAGCCTGGAAATGTTTCAATCCGGAAAAACCATTGAGGAAATTGCGGCCGAACGTGTGATGGTAACGAGCACCATTGAAGGCCATCTGTCGCACTTTATCGGCTTAGGCACCCTGGAAATTAGTCATTTCCTACCCATGGACCAGGTAGAAGAAATCGGCCAGTATTTTATGGAACAACAAACCACCGCAACGGCAGGTGCCAAGGCGCATTTTGAAGATAAATACTCTTTTGGACAATTGAAAATGGTGTTAAAACACTTGGAAAAACACGGATTCGCTCCCAATCCGGTATAAATCAGGCGCGTGCTTTGCTTTTGTCTACAAGATAAGCCACAAACAACACGATCCAGGGAAGTGCCGCGACGATCAGGCCTGGCCAGCGCAATTTGAACACAAAACGCAAGACCAAACTTAAAATCAGCACTAAAATTAGCCCAAGTGTGATCCAGGTATTCAGGGTATCGGATGCCCCAAAACTGCGTCGGAAGCCGCCGCCCACTGCCGAAAGTGCCAATAAAAGCGCATCTAAAAGCCAAAAAAGCCAAAAAAAGAATCCCATGGTTAGTTTTGATAAAAGGTGACTCGAATCAATACATATACGGAGCCTGCGATCAAAATGAACAGCGAAAACAGCATACCCACCATGTAAGCTGTACCGATACCCGGACCTTGTTTACTGTAATGTTCCATGGCTTTTTCTAAAAAAAAGTGACTGCCCAACACGCCTGCTACCCAAATACGCGGCAGCAGCCAGGGACGTACCACGCCCGGAACATACCACAACAAAAAACTAAGCAGCACCAATAAAGGCGCAATGTTGGAGGTTTGAAGGATGATTTTATCCAAAAGTTTGGTGGGCGGATGGTTGGCCTGCGCGAGCCAAAGGGCGGCACAATAAGCGACGGCCCATAACAGTTCCGGGCCAATGAGCAATTGGAAATAACGCGACATAACAGGCTGTTTGGTTAAAATATACTGCCCAAACCAAGGGAAATCCTCAATTTGGGCAGAAAGATACAGCATCGTTTAAAACGATCAGGCACTTGGCCCCTGTAATTTTACTTATTGTAGTGGCAGTTCATTGAATTTCAAATCGGTAATTTCCAGTTCAAGCCAGGAAAAATCGCCATCTTTCAATTGCCAGCTAACCACCGACTTGGTTGGAATCACCACGCCGTCAAAGGTGCGTACACTGGACATATCGTTTTCAATATGCCATTTTTCGAGGGTATCTCCGCCTTTTTGGCTGTAATAACGGAGCGCATCAAAGCTTTTCAAAGCCCCGTTTGCATCGAAGTTGAAAACGCCCGACGCTTCAACGGAGCCAAAACGCATGGTGGCTTTAGCATGCAGGCTGTCTATGGCTTCCCAGTTAACAAAAGCACTCAAGGCCGCACTCGGAAACCAGCAAGTTTCGGCTAAATAACGCATCATCGAACCCTGATCAATGGTGGGCCCTTGGGCATTGGCAACCGTAATTAAGCCCATCGTTTTTACCAGCATGTGTCCCTTGCCTTCCTGATACAGATCGCGTGCAATCATGGGCATCCAGGGCTTTCCGGCATCGGCCATCCAAATAAAACCCGGATTGGTTACGGTAAAATATTGGGTGGCGGTGAGCGACGTCCATTTGCCATTAGGCTTCAAACGCATTTGTCCGGTTTGATGCAGCGACACGAATTGTTGCATCGGTTTGCCTATTACCTGCGAAAATTCCATCCATTTTTGCACAATGGGCGGCAAGCCTGCTACCATCGCCTGGGTTAAAACCGGGGCGGCTGGCACTACTTTGGGTAGAAACCCATGCAAATCGGCCGCAATTTGTTTTTTAAATTGCCAAGTTCCTGCAGCGGGTAATAACACCAATAAAATCAACACATTGGCAATGGTGCCATACCGCGCGTCGTGCCAATAAGCAAAAATCAGCCATTGCGAAAGCACGATCCCGCCGACCGCCAACATCCACCAAGCGTCATTTTTAAGGAAAAACAACAAGGCCGCAATGAGCAAAAGGAGCGCAGTAAGCAGCCAAAAAACACCCACTGGTTTTGAAATCGGGGTACTCAATTGCGTGAAAGTGGCTAATTCAAACGCCTTTGCAAAACCCATCAAGTGGATCAGGCTGTGCGCCAATAATAATAACAGGAATAAAGTCCGGAGCATGGTTGGTTTATTTTCAAATCGTTTGTTGAGCATACTCATGTATAACTGCTTCAAAAAGAGCGTTATATTCACAAAATGCCGCTTCGGGTAAATATCGGCACGCTACGCTCCTAAAACGATGATGTGGATCATTGGACCCCAGGCTTTTATGCAAATAGGGTGGCCATTTTACGGGTTTCGCTTACCCTGCGTTCGTTCGTCTATGGAAACCCGCCGTTTGTCCGAATAAAACTACTGACCATCCCAATAAAGGGTCTTAGAAGATAGAACGGAAACAAAAACAAGCGTAAAACACAAAAACTCAACCACTCCATGGCAAGGCATTCATTTTTTATCCTCCTGCTTGCGCTGCTTTCATCGGATACGCTCCGTGCACAAATTCAGCCGACCCCTAAAATAGGGCTTTGCCTGAGCGGCGGTGGCGCAAAAGGTCTTGCACACATCGGCTTGCTCAAAGCCATTGATTCGCTGGGCATCAAAATTGACTTCATCACGGGTACCAGCATGGGCGGTGTCGTGGGCGGCTTGTATGCCATTGGGTATTCCGGCCGCGCCTTAGACAGCCTCGCCCGCACCCTGGATTGGGACGAATTGCTGTCGAATAAAGTGCCGATGGACTTGGTAAATATTGACGAAAAGGATCTGTATGGCAAGTTTCCGCTCGAATTGCCGATTCATGGCAAAAAATTGGAATTGCCCTCGGGGATTGTGGAAGGGCACGCGATGATGGCGCTTTTGCAGCAATTGACCTTTCGGGCGGTCAATGTGCGCGATTTTGACCAGTTCCCGATTCCGTTTCGCTGCATTGGCGGTGATATCGTGCATGGAAAACCCATCGTATTGCGGTCGGGCAACCTCGCTTATGCGCTGCGTGCCACCATGTCCATTCCAACCATTTTTGCCCCGGTGGAGCTGGATGGCAATTTGTTGGTAGACGGGGGATTGTTTAAAAATTTTCCGGTGGATATTTTATGCGACATGGGGGCAGATTATGTTATTGGCGGATTTACGGGCGGGAAATTGTTTAAAAAGGAGGAGTTAAACTCCATGATGCGCATTATTTACCAATCCGCCAGTTTTGGCCGGGTAGCAGAAAGCGTGTGGCAAAAACAAACCTGCGACATTTTAGCAGACTTTAATGAAGCCCTCAATGCGGAAGGTCTGGATGCAGGCGATTTTAAGAAAACGAAAGAGATTCTTGCGATTGGCGATCGGGTAACCCAAAAAATAATGCCCCAACTCCGTGCATTAGCCGCAGCCCAACAAGCTGCTCAAAGCAAAATACCCGCTCCGGATTTACCCATCCGGATTAAGCCAGATTCTGCCCAGGCAAAATTGGACGCACGGCTTTTACCATCTGCCAATGAAGCGCGCTATATTGTGGATCAATATTATGGTACACGGCGTTTTAAAAATGTCAATTACGACCTGGTTCAAATTGAGAATGGGGTACCCGTACTCAAAATAAATACCCAACCGCAACCCCGTGCATTGCTGAACGTGGGAGTACACTACGATAATGTATTGTCAGCCAGCATATTAGCGAATGTTACCCTCCGGGATATCCTGGGTGCCAATTCGCGCGCTACCTTCGGATTGGATATTGGTGATAATTATAAGCTGCGCGCCGATTACCGTATTCATTTTAAAAATCCGCAATGGTGGTTCAATACCTATACTTATTTTGAAAAGGTAAAAGCACCTGTTTATTTAGACGGATTGGTGTACGATGAATTTATCCGTAATTTCGTTAGAAGTGGCATCGGCGTACATCGAAGTTTGACGCGTTCTACGCAAATCGGGGCCGAATTCGTACTGGAAAATACACGATACCGTCCGAATTTACTGGTAAGTGATCGTTCTACCCCATTTATAGAAGGTGACACCTTGCTGGGGATTACACAGGTGCGCATTTCGATGCCGGGTATTGAATTTCAATATCTTAGCAACACCCTTGACCATCCGATCCTGCCCACGCGGGGCATGCGCATGAGCGTAACGGCACGTATGAGTCTTGGCTCCCCGGTATTGTTCGGTACCGAGGTGGTATACAACAACAAAAAAATCGACCAAATTGACGACAATGAAAAGGTGACGCCGTACGGAAAAGTATTGGTGCGTTGGGAAGAACTCTTCAAGATGGGGGAGTATGCCCGCTTTTACCCCAAAGTTGCGGTTGGCGCGCGGCTAACCAACTCCTTGCAGGAAACGCAATTGGATGTTATGGACCGTTTTTTGGTCGGCGGTGTTGATGCACGTAACGACTGGGCATATGTTCCTTTTGTCGGCAACCGGGAAGCATATACCTTACAATCCGCTTTTGCCGCGATACAGTTGAATTTTCCGATCCTGTTGCCGAATAACGTTCAGCTTATTCCGCAATACGGTATTCTCAGTGGTACCGGACTGGACATACAAGGAGCGACCCCATTGTTGGATATTTTTAACGAAATACATCAAAGCTATGGGTTAACGGCAGGGGTACAAACCCTGATCGGCCCTGTTTTACTCAATGTTTCCAAGGCCAACAACGACAACCGCTGGCAAGTATATGGCAGTATCGGGTTTCGATTTTAAGACCGGTTGTTGGAAAAAGGCGGTTGATGGACCTATGCGTCCTTAGGTTCAAACGTTCCACAAGGCTGAAGATCCTTAATGGTAAGGCTGAGCACCGTTTGCCCGTGCCACGCCTCTTCCCGAATGGAGTAAAGAATGTCAAACGCACCATCGCGCAGCGCAATAAACCGATCGCCCAACCCGAATCCAATACCGGTTATGGCATTGCCGCCATCGGCCTGGCGCAGGGAAAGACGCACATGGTTGTTGTCCAATAATTTACTTTTACCCGTATCCACCACCGCTTTTGCCCAAAAAACAGGGCTGCGATTCTGCGGACCAAAAGGTTCGAACCGTTGCAAGGTTTTCCAAAAACGGTGGTTGATTTCGTCCAAACGCAAGGGTGCACTGATTTCGAGCAAAGGCCGTTCATCCTCCAAGGAAACCTGTTCTTGCACCAATTGCTCAAAACGCGCAGCAAATGCCGCTACATTTTCCACCGGCATTTGCATACCCGCCGCAAATGCATGGCCACCAAAAGAATAAAACAGGTCTTCGCAAGCTTGCAAAGCACTGTACAAATCAAAACCCCGCACGGAACGCGCCGACCCAACCACGCGGTTGTTACTCAAGGTCAAAACCACGCTGGGCCGATGAAATTCCTCGGTAAGCCGGCTGGAAGCAATACCAATAATCCCTTTATGCCAATCGGGATTGTATAAAACGATGCTTTTGCGGGTATTCCAATCGGGCAAATCCATAAAAAGCTGCCTTGCTTCGGCGGCGGTAGCGTAATCAACCGTGCGCCGTTGGCGGTTGCGGTGTACCAGGGTGCCCGCACGCTCCAGGGCGCTGTTGCGGTCTTCGGCAAGCATTAATTGAACGGCTTCCCGAGCATCACCCAAGCGTCCGGCCGCATTGATGATGGGCCCCATTCCAAATACCAGGTCTGAAATGAGGAGTGGATAACTTTTATTAATCCGGGTAATCAGCGCCCATAATCCGGTGCGTGGGTTTTGATTTAATTGGCGTAATCCTAAAAACGCGAGCACGCGATTTTCGCCTGTAATCGGCACAATATCGCAAGCAATGCTGATGGCGACCAAATCCAACAAGGGTTCGATTTCATGTACGGGCACCTGTTGGGATTGCGCCATGGCTTGAGCCAATTTAAACGCAATGCCGCAACCACTTAGTTCTTTATAAGGATAAGCACAATCGCTGCGTTTCGGATCGAGGTTGGCGACAGAAACAGGTAATCCGCCCTCTGGGACGTGGTGGTCGCAAACAATAAAGTCGATGCCATAACTTTTGGCCAAGGCAATCGCTTCGTGGGCTTTAATCCCGCAGTCGATGGCAATAATGAGTTTACAATGGGTTGCGCGCGCGTATTCCACGCCCGCCAGGCTCACACCATACCCTTCTTTATCGCGATCGGGTAGGTAAAAATCAATATTTTTGTAAAAATTGGATAAAAACGCATACATCAGCGCAACGCTGGTCGTGCCATCTACATCATAATCGCCATACAACAGGATACGTTCAGACTGATGCATGGCGGCATGGATGCGTTCTACGGCCAAATCCATATCCTGCATCAAAAAAGGGTCGTGCAGGGCATCTAATTGTGGTTTGAAAAACTGTTCTGCTTCGGCACGATTGGAAACGCCGCGTTGCACAAGTAATTGGCAAAACAAAGGATTGATCCCCAGTTCGGATTGGAGTAGCTGTACCCGGGCCGGGTCGGCAGGAAGCAGATGCCAGCGTGGCGTTTTCAAATGGTGTTCGGTTGTAGAAAAAGTGCGGGGTGCGCTCAACTCGGTTGGGGAACCGGCCGTTAAATCCGGTTGCTTGGATGGGTAGTTCATTTGATTAAAATTAAGATTAAAAAAGTGGTTTGCAGGATGAATTGCTTAAAATTCAATCCTGCAAAGATAAGGTATTTCTACCAAGTGCGCACCTGGTGTGGATAGCGAATCACATAGGCTTCTTTGATCAATTGTGTGAGGCGATCACGCAACTGTTCGATGCCTTCTTTGGTTTGTGCCGAAATGAAAATGTTTTCGCCATAGTTGTGCATCAGCCGTTCTTTTAAATCGGCTTCAATTTCCAGGCGGGTAGGGGCATCCAGTAGATCGTCAAAAAAGGTTTCCCGGTATAAATCCACTTTATTGCCGATCATCAGGGTTGGTTTTTCGGCCACGCCCAGTTCCTCCAGCGTTTTTTGCACTGTTTTAATATGGTCTTCAAATTGCGGATGGGCAATATCCACGACATGCAGCAAGATATCGCATTCGCGCACTTCATCCAGCGTGCTTTTAAAGCTTTCCACCAGGTGATGTGGCAATTTTCGGATAAAACCGACCGTATCCGAGAGTAAAAATGGCACCTGGCCGAATACGACCTTGCGCACCGTCGTGTCCAGGGTGGCAAATAGTTTATTTTCGGCCAGCACTTCCGATTTGGAGAGCAGGTTCATGAGGGTGCTTTTGCCCACATTGGTATAGCCCACGAGTGCTACTCGAATCAGTTCGCCCCGGGTTTTGCGTTGTGTTTGCGATTGCCGGTCAATATCGCGCAGTTTATCTTCCAGGATTTTAATCCGATATTGTACAATGCGTCGGTCCGTTTCAATTTGGGTTTCCCCCGGACCGCGCATACCGATACCGCCGCGCTGTCGTTCCAAGTGCGTCCACAAACCGCGCAGGCGGGGGAGCAGGTACTTCATTTGAGCCAGTTCTACTTGTGCTTTGGCTTGAGAAGATTGAGCGCGGTTGGCAAAAATATCAAGGATCAGGGTAGAGCGATCCAGGATTTTAACCTTAAGGGCTTCTTCGAGGTGGTTGTTTTGCCTTCCGGTGAGGTCATCGTCAAAAATCACCAAATTGATTTCCGGATGCCGGTCGAGGTACATGGCGATTTCTTTCACCTTGCCACTGCCGATAAAGTGCAGGTGATCAGGATGTTGGAGGCGTTGGGTAAAACGCTTCACTGTAATAGCGCCCGCAGTGAGCGCTAAAAATTCGAGTTCATCAAAGTATTCATGGGCCTGGGTCTCGTTTGAGTCGGGTGTAATCACACCAACCAGGATTGCGTACTCTGTTTCTTTTTTTAAACTATCGGTTTTTTCACCGAGTGTCCATTCTTTTGCCATAGGAGCGCCGTCGTCGGCTGCATGTTTAAGGTAGTGTAGTTGCGGTGGACGTGGTAGTGGAAGTTTAAAACCTCAAATACGCCTGCTTTGCAACGATACGAATACAGCCTGAACCCACAAAGATACGGGGATTTAGGTGCGAAACCTCAAAGTTTAATAATCTATATTTATCCGCAACAGATGTATGTGGTTTTTTATTTGATTTATTCTTAATTTCAGATTAATTCTTTCAGAAAATTACATAATTGTCACATTCTTGACCCTTCCAAAAAAGAAATAATAAGTACCATTAATTGGGTATAATTACTAGGTTTTAAAAATGTACCTTTGCGGAAGAAAATTCGATCCAAATTATGCAGGAATATTATTCCCTGTCATAAATTATTTCAATTTATTTCCCAGTGTATATTTTAATACCTCACGAATTGATTTACTGATTTTTGTTGCATGTTAAATACACGTGGCATACATGTTAACTACATGAATGCTGGCTAATCAACCAATTTTAATTCGTTGGTTTGCAACATTTTATCGCCATTAATCTGCTTTACACATTTCATCCAAAATTCGCTTTTTTGCATAGCACCGATGATGTACATCGTCGGAATAAAATTGCTATTTGTTTTTTAAAAAAAACAATACTTGGCTTACAAGTACCTACTGTAATCTTCTTTTTAAATCTCTGTTAATTTCCAATGCACACACGCTATGGCAATTTGATTTGTACCAACAAATCACGGTAATTCTTATTGCCTAATTGAAATTGAATCTGCTTTAACTTCTTATAAATTTTGTGCCAAAAGCACACAACGACTACTTTTTATGAAAACTAATTTCAACAAACTGCTATGCTTGGTACTAGTGTGTGTATCATGCCAGCTTCACGCTCAAAATTGGGGTGCTTTCACGCCAATCTTATCTCAGTTAGACAGTGCACAACGCGCACAGTATTTGTCGAACCTGAGCAATTTGCAAACTTCTTGGAGCACCGATTCCCTGAACCTGGGATCTGGCTTGGATAGTTTGAATGCTGCCCTGGGTGGTATTGATCCAACAACGGGCCTTGACAGCTTGACCGCTGAATGGGGGATTCGCCGTGATTCTTTGTTGAGCTGGTTGCCTGGTTCGGTGTTGAACGCACCTGATCAAGATACCCTGCTTTCTGAATTCGACCGTATCCGCGACATTTGGTTTGCCAACAACGACAGCATAACCCGCGGTTTTGGTCTGTACCAGGATAGCCTGCAAGGTAATGTGCCTGTTTTTGGTACCAGCTTCGATACTTTAGGTACCGAACACCAAGGGAGCCTCGACAGCCTGAACCAAAACCTGACAGCCGCTTTCGGTAGCACGCCAGCCACTGGAATCAGCAACATCAGCAGCTTTTTTAATCAAATTTTCAACAAAAGCCTGATCACGTCTTTGGAACTATATGGTGGCCGTGCTTCTACCACAGGCAGCTATTACGGCAGCAATTTCAGTATCCCTGCCAATGTAATCGGGATGCGCTCGGTTGAGCAATTTGACCGTACCTGGGAACCACGCTGGGCATTTCAGATGAGTGGCACCACCAAAGCAATTGGCGACCCTGCTAACGGCGAAAAAAATGCGGCCTCTGGTAACGACCGCTTTAATCCGCTCACCATTGATGGTAATTTCTCCATCATGTACAACCTGAATATTCTTACTGTGGGCGATAACTTGCCGGTTCGCCTCATTTCTTTACTCGGTTTGGAAGCATCTACCTTCTGCCCAACTTACCGCGAATTTAACCAACCCTTCACCAACAATAATAAAGGCTTTACAACCGGTTGGGGTCCACAAATTGGCGCAGGTTTCTCCACTAAAATTGCTCGCTTTACGGCTTACACCCTCGGTACCTTGTCATTTGGTGAAGTAAACCTGGGCGGACCAGATTATCGTTACCTCAATACCCAGATTGAAGCGGGTATCCGTTTCGACAATAAAGTGACCATGCGGGTGCGCACCGGCACTACCAGCTGGGCGCCACAAAGCCACAAGATTTTCAACAACCACCAAGTAACAGTTGGCTTGCCAATTTCTGCTTTGTTTAAGTTGTAAATCGTATTTGATATGAAAAATTGCTGGAAATCCACTTAAATCCTGGTGTGTTTTCTGGCCACGCTGTCTCCACCAAGTCACCTGATAATCCTATAATCCGAATAACGTAGCGTATGAATGGCCCTGCATGCAGGGCCATTTGTATTTTAGCGCATATCATGGGGGACTATCAGGGCTCCATAATTTGCCGTACTTTTGCCCTTTCCGGTGCACGTTTTTTCATTTATTCCATTTTACATCACCTGCCGGCGCTGGCACTCGGACTATTCGGCGGAAAACTACCCATGTATGATGCCTCGTTTTTTGCGCGTTCGGCCGCTTTTTTGCCTTTTTTTCTTTGTTTTTTCGTCGTTTTATGTGCTGAAAGCCCAGGAACAGCCTACACTCAATTATTACTTGCCCAATACGGTGTACGATAAAGCGGTTCCTACGCCCGCGCAGTTTCTGGGCTTTGAAGTGGGGGCCTGGCATGTGAGCCACGACCAATTGCTCGCCTACCTGCGCGAACTTGCGCGCACCAGTCCACGTGTGCAACTGCGCCAGTACGCGCGTACACACGAGCAACGCCCTTTAATTTGCCTGACCATTTCGGATACGGCCAACTTAAACAACCTCGAATCGATTCGTACACAACGGCTTGCGTTGCTTGATCCAGCCAAAGCCGATCAAGTGGCGCTGGATAAAATGCCCGCAGTGTGGTATGCCGGTTACTCCATCCACGGGAATGAAACCAGCGGAAGCAATGCCGCGCTGTTATTTGCCTATTATTTAGCGGCCGCCGACAACCCGGAACTCAATCAATTTTTGAAAAATACCGTGGTACTGCTCGATCCCTGCTTCAACCCCGATGGCATGCAGCGCTTTTCCAATTGGGTGAATAGCCGCCACAGTAAAACACTGAGCGCCGACCCAGCCGGAGATGAATTTAAAGAACCCTGGCCACAAGGACGCACCAACCATTATTGGTTCGACCTAAACCGCGATTGGCTGGTAATGCAACAACCCGAATCGGCCGGACGGGTAGCGATCCTGCAAGACTGGAAACCCAATGTGCTCACCGATCACCACGAAATGGGCAGCAATTCCACCTTTTTCTTTCAGCCAGGCGTGCCCTCGCGGGTCAACCCAATCACGCCCGCCCGCAACCAGGAACTCACCGCTAAAATCGCCACTTACCACGCCAAACTACTTTCTGCAAAGAAAATCCTGTTTTTTACCCGCGAAAATTACGACGACTTCTATTACGGAAAGGGATCTACTTACCCGGACGCAAATGGCGGCGTTGGTATCCTGTTCGAACAGGCCAGCAGCCGGGGCAATGCACAGGAAACCGACAACGGGCTGCTCACCTTCCCGTATACCATTCGAAATCAGGTGCTTACCTCTTTTTCGACCATGCAGGCGATTGCCGATATGCGGGTGGAATTGAATGAATATTTGCGCCGCTTTTATCAGGAAAACAAAGAGGCCGCTAAACAGGATGCCATAAAAGCATACATCTTTGGGAGTCCACTGGGGCAAGAAGCCATGGCGCCCTTACTCCAAATATTAGACCGCCACCACATTCAATGGAATGGCCTGAAACAAGAAATCAAACTGGGCAATACGCGTTTTGTGCCCAATAAGGCAGTCATTGTTCCCCTGGATCAGGCTCAATATCGCCTTGTTAAAGGTGTTTTTAGTGCGCCAACCAGTTTTCAGGACTCTATTTTTTACGATATTTCTGCCTGGACCCTCCCTTACGCGATGGGCCTTGATTTTGCAGAATTAGGGATCAAAGATTTTAACCCGGCTTTATTAGCCGAACCGGGCTTTGCAACCGAAGTACCTACCCAAACCTACGACCCACAGGCCTCCAGTCCTTTTGCCTTTGCGGTGGAATGGGGACATCCGCAATCTCCCCGCGCATTGGCTGCATTATTAAACGCAGGAATCCGTGTCAAAGTAGCCATGCAGCCCTTCAAGGCCGATAACCGCGCCTTTGCTGCAGGAACACTTTTGATTCCAGCCGACCGTCAGGCAACGGAAAGCAACCTCCTGGGGCAACAATTAAAGGCTATTTTGCCCGCAGAGATCGCGCTATTTACCATAAAAAATGGCCTGACGGAAGAAGGGCCCGATCTGGGCAGCAGCAAATTTCCGGTATTGCGGGCACCAAAAGTGCTCATGGTGACCGGGGATGGCATAAATCCGGCCGATGCAGGCGAAATCTGGCATTTGTTGGATACCCGATATGGTATGTCGATGACGATGATTGACCATGACCGCATGGCCAATGTCAACCTTTCCAAATACAATGTGCTGGTAATGCCCGATGGCGCCTATAGCCTGCCCATCGAAAAATTGCGCGAATTTGTGGCAGCGGGCGGCACCTTGATTGCCACTGGCGATGCCCTAAAATGGCTACGCAGTGCCAGCCTCATCACCCTCGATGTCCGCAATGCCCCGCCAGATGCGCCCGGAAAACGCCTGCCTTATGGCGGATTGGACGATGACCTGGGCGCGTTGCGGATGCCCGGCGCGATTTTTGAAGCACAATTGGATCTCACCCATCCACTCTGTTTTGGTTATACAAGGCCTACTTTGCCCATGTTTTTAGCCGATGCGCTTTTTATTGACCCATCTAAAAACCCTTATGGCAATCCCGCTGTTTTCACTGCGAATCCGCTTTTAGCCGGGTATATCCACCCCAAACAAAAACCATTGGTTGCCAAATCGGCTGCATTGGCCGTGGCAGGCATCGGAAAAGGACGGGTAATTTGTTTTCCCGGTAATCCCAATTTTCGCGGATTTTGGCTGGGTACCAACGGATTGTTTGCAAATGCCTTGTTTTTTGGTAATTTGATCAGCTCGGATGCTGCAAAATAAGGTTTTTTCCTTTTAAAAAAAACACCATGAATACCTTTCAACTTAAAGAAGATCAGCCCTTTATTGAACTCAACAAACTGCTGAAAGCGGTATATTGGGTGGGTACAGGCGGCGAGGCCAATATGCGCATTGAAAATGAAGAAGTGCTGGTAAATGATGCAGTAGAAACCCGCAAACGCAAAAAACTGACGCCCGGCGATGTGGTTGTTTTCGACGGAAAAACGGTAAGTATCACCCTATAATCGGCCTTATTTTGATACCCAAGTTGCTGCTTATTACGCCGCCGTTTACCCAGTTGAACACCCCGTATCCGGCTACTGCTTACCTGAAAGGCTTCCTGAACACCAAAGGAATCGCTTCTTTTCAGGCTGATTTGGGTATTGAATTGATTCTAAAACTGTTTTCTCGGGCCGGTTTGCAAGTTGTTTTTGATGATTTGGACGCCTCGGATATTGAACTTTCGGAAAATAGTTACCGCATTTACAGCCTGAAGTCCGACTACCTGAGCACCATTGAGCCAGTCATGCGGTTTTTACAACATAAAAACCCTACGTTGGCGCACAGTATTTGCGACCGTACTTTTTTGCCGGAAGCCAGCCGTTTTCAGCAATTGGAGGATCTTGAATGGGCTTTTGGTACCTTGGGCATTCAAGATAAAGCGCGGCATTTGGCGACCTTATACCTGGAAGACCTCGGCGATTTGATCAAAGAAGCCGTGGATCCCCATTTCGGATTCAGCCGGTATGCTGAAAGATTGGGAAGATCTGCTACCCATTTTGATCCCATCCATGCCGCCTTGCAAGCGCCCGAAACCCGTTTGTCGACCTGGCTGCAGGAAATCCTGGAAACAAAAATAAAGCATGCACAGCCCAATGTTTTGTGCATTTCGGTGCCTTTCCCGGGCAATTTGTTTGGCGCACTCAAATGTGGACAATATATCAAAAAACACCATCCCCACATCAAAGTCGTGATGGGCGGCGGCTTCGTCAATACCGAATTGCGCAGTGTTTCGGAGGAGCG
>CAIVGO010000738.1 GCA_903905445.1 uncultured Bacteroidota bacterium | reverse complement strand
TCTTTGATGGTTTTAAGCACCGAGGGGTCCATTTGTTTGCCCAACACCGAATCGGCATATTGGCCATATTTTGGACAACTGGCCATCATATTACTTACAATCAGGCCTTTTATATTGTCCTGGTATTTCAAGGCATATTGCATGGCCAAAATTCCACCCCAGGAATGTCCCAACAGGTAAAAATTGTCTTTATTCAGCCCTAAAGCGACCCGTACCTGTTCTACTTCTTCCACAAAACGGGATAAATCCCACAGTGAAGTGTCTTTAGGCTGGTCCGAAAACGCAGAACCCAATTGATCATAATAAATAAATTCAATGCCTTCCTGGGGTAAAAAACTCTCAAACGATTCAAAATACTCATGCGTACACGCGGGCCCACCGTGCAGGAGCAGCACTTTGGTCGTAGGGTTATTGCCAAAACGTTTGGTCCAAACCTTGAAGCTGCCTTTGGGTGTTTGAATTGGAATAAGGCGCACGCCGCCCGTCAGCACGCCTGTATCAGGGCTTGAAAAGTAGGATTTCAAGGCATTTGCAGTGGCTTGGGCTGGTTGGGCAGGTTGACATGCATTGGCTAAGCAGATAATTAGCAGGAAGGACAGGATGCGCATATAATATTGGATTTGACATCTAAGGTAAGTAACAACATGCAATAACAAAAAAAATCGCTGGTTTATCAAAAAAAGCCATATTTTTGTTTCTGTAAATCCTTAAATTTAAAGGAAAAGGGAAATGAATATTGTTATGTTTATGGACGCATTCCGAGGGGTTCCTGTTTTTTCAATCCGGGAAATTGCTAAGTTATTTCCCGACTTTGACCAGGACAACCTGGTATATTGGCAAAAAAAGGGTTATTTAGTGCGTATTCGAAATGGCTGGTATAGTTTAAAAGGCTCCATTCAGGATCTGCCAGATGCGTATTTTGTAGCAAACAAGATTTATTCCCCATCTTATATTGCACTTGAATCTGCTTTATCATTTTACGGTTGGATTCCAGAAGGCGTTTTTACCACAACGTCGATCTCTACGCAAAAAACAAACGTATTTGATACACCTGTCGGACGATTTCGGTATGCCAACATCAAGCCCTCCCTATTTTTTGGATACAAGTTGCTTCAAGTAAACGGGTGCGGTGTAAAAGTTGCTGATCCTGAGAAGGCCTTGCTTGATTTTATTTACTTTCATCCCAAGATTGCTGATCCCATTGAATTTGAAGGTTTTAGATTTAATTTGGCTCAAATGCAAATGGATTTGGATTTTGATAAACTACACCAATACGAAACAATTTTCAATTCAAAGGTTGTTTCTGAACGTTTAAATAAAATAATCAATTTCTTTGAATATGCTTAAGTTAAATGAAATATTACAAGCATACCCCGAGCCGCTTCGAATCCATCGAAGCTTTATTTTGCGTGAATATCTGCAATATAAAATTTTAGAAATTTTATTCGACGGCCCTTTTGCTTCTAAATTTTGTTTTTTAGGTGGGACTTGTTTGCGGTTAGTGCATAACAATACGCGATTTTCTGAAGATTTAGACTTCGATAACTTTCAAATTTCAATACCCGTATTTTCTGAAGTATCAGATAACATTAAGAACGGATTGGAGAAGGAAGGTTACCAGGTTGAAATGAAGCAAATAATCAAAGGGGCATATCATTGCTATATTCGTTTTCCCGGCCTTTTGTTTGATCAGGGATTAAGTGGATACCGGGAAGAGAAAATATTAATCCAGCTGGATACAGAGCCACAATACTTTGACTTTAAACCAGATACATTCATTTTAAATAAGTTTGATGTTACTACGCGCATATTTACGACCCCGCTGGATCTATTGCTGGCACAGAAGTTTACTGCATTATGTTTACGGAAAAAAAGCAAAGGACGCGACTTTTTTGATATCGTATTTTTACTTTCTAAATCTGTTAAACCCAATTACGCGTATTTAAAAATGAAACTTGATGTTTCTAACGCTTCGCAACTCCGGGAAAAAGTTAAGAACTTATGTACAAACATCGACATAGAGGAAATGGTGATGGATGTCCGTTCTTTTCTATTTAATCCAACGGATGAAAAAAAGATAAGACTGTTCTTATCCATCCTTGAGCAGTCAGATTTAGGTTAAATAATAAATTGTTTTCAAAAATCCTTAAATTGCGGTATAAGTAGAATCAAAAAATCAAGGCTTGTACTTCTGCACCGAAGAATTCACAATTTTCCACGCACCCTCCACTTTCTCCATCCCACGAAACTCATGGAAAAAGGAGACAGTCCCATCTGGCAACGCACTTTTTTGATCTAAGGTAGCCCAGGCAACCGTTCCATGCGCTTTAATGACCACATTGGAGTAAGTGTTGACTGCAAAATCCGGTTTCGATTGCAAAAGTTGCGGATTCGTGGGTGAAAGTTGTTCGCTGCCCAATAGCACGGTGATGGCAGGTTCCGAGTAAACCATGCGGGCATCCGGGGTTACATGCCAATACGCTAAAAAAGCCGTGCGATCCGCATTGAAATGATAGGCTTTGCTTTCTGCTTCAATTACTTGACGAATGGCTGCTTCTTCGGTTTGAGCCGCAGCATTTTGGCATAGAAAAAGGAACAAAAAAATGGATAATTGGAAGTATTTCATAGTGTAAGTTTAATCAATGATACGAAGTCCGGTCCGCAAGGTTTCCAAAACAAAATCAATTTCGGCTTTTGTCACAACCAAAGATGGCTTCAAATTTAGAATATTACCCTGAATGAGTTTAAATGAAATGCCGCGATTCATACAAAAATTCATGAGCGCCTGGGCCTGGTCGAACGCCCGGACTTTGGTTTTGCGGTCCAGGACCAGATCCAGCGACAGGTTCATGCCCAAGCCGCTTACATTGCCCACGCGTTCAAATTCAGCTTGCAGGTCTTCCAGGCCAGCCCTAAAATGTGCGCCCATACTGGCAGCGTAGGCCACCAATTGGTTGTTTTCTACATAATCAATCATGGCTTTTGCAATGGCGGCACAAAACGGACTTTTTTCATGGGTATAATGCCCGATGGATTTATGCTCCAAGATATTGAGGTCTTCGCGGCCAATGATGCCGGCAAAAGGGACAATCCCACCGCCAAAACCTTTGCCCACCACGATAATATCGGGTGTAACAAAATGTTCGGCGGCAAACATTTTACCGGTACGTCCAAATGCCGTGTAAATTTCATCAAAAATCAGCAAAATACCGTGTTCGGTACACAGTTGTTTTACCTGCTCCCAGTAATATCGGGTTGGTACAGTAGAGTTATAAAAAATGGGTTCCGTAACAAGGGCCGCGATTTCTGAATTAAACTCGAGTTGCATTTTAAGCTGCCGAATGTATTCATCATCAATCTGTTGCTGATCGGTCCAACCCCACGGATTGCGGTAATAATCGGGCAATTCGAGGTGTATCGCGCCAGGCATCATGGGCCCAAGTCCTGCGCGAAAGTGTGGGTCGGCGCCAATCGACACCGCTTGAAAGCCTGCGCCATGAAACGTGCCATAATAGGAGAGTGTTTTCCACTTACCGGTGTAATGTTTCGCAAGCATGGTTGCCATTTCAATGGCTTCCGAGCCGCCTGGGCAAAAGAGCACCCGATTGAGCGTATCGGGCGCGAGGCTGGCCAGTTTTTCCGCCAGTTCGACCGCGGGCAAATTGGTAAAACGCCGAGGAGCAAACGTGAGGCCAGCATCTATTTGGTCTTTGATGGCCTGAATCAAATCGGGATTATTGTATCCCACTGTATGCACCCCATTGCCGTGTAAATCCAGGTATTGGTTGCCCGCACCATCGTACAAATAAGCGCCTTCCGCCTTGACCACGGTATTAAAAACCGGAGAGGAAAGGGTTTGGTGGTAAAATACTTGCGCATCGCGGGCTAATAAATCGCGGGTGAAGTCGGATTCCTGTAGTTCGTTAAACAGAAAACGGTTGTTTTCGCCTTGGTTGACCGCTTGTTGCATGGATGGGTGAAATTTTCCCGCTAAGGTACCTTAGTGAAGAAGTTATCACAAATATCGGTACCACTTTCATTAAATTCAATTTGGTTACCACAGATCAATAACCGACCGGCTAATTGCTCAACACTGGGATTGGATTGGATCACAAATAATCCATCACTCGTTGGTCGCAGTTTCCAGGTTCCTATTTGAGTAATGGTATCATTTTGAAGCACAATCAAAGAATCAGAAGCGCGAAACTCAACCACTAATCCATTATAAATTTCGCTGTCTTGTTGAAGCTTTCCAAATGGACAGTTAATCAGATTCCACCTCCATTTACCTAACAATAATTGATGCGTTTTTGAACTGTCGGGGTTCAGCGCCTTGTGGCAACTCCAAAAATCAGGTGGGAGTTTTTCCTTTTTGTCTTGACAGGAAAAAAACAGGTAAGAAAGGGCTACGATTAGTACCCAAAATGTAGGAAATTTGGAAGTTGACATGCTGTTTTTTAAAAACAAAAATAGACAACCTTGCCACATTACTAGACATTTTTCGCGCAGATGTTACGCAGATTTTTCAGTGTAACATCTGCCCTTTTTTTCAGTGTAACATCTGCGCGAAATAAAAATGTCCAGTAAAATGAAACCTTGCTATTTTTTCCGAATAAAATAATTGTCGCACCCGTCTACATACCCGTCAGCAAACTCTACACGATCATCACAAAAAAGTACAATACCCCTTAATTGTCCCACACTGGGTACGGTTTCCAAGGTGAAACCACCAAAATTAGTTGGTATAAAATGCCAGCTGGCAGTATCCGTATGGATGCCGTCTTGTTGCGTAATCAGGGTATGGTCCGCTTTAAATTCGACAGAAAAACCTTTATAGGTATCGAAACTTTCTATTTTGGTTTTGAAATAACACCTAATAAACTGCCAGTTCCAGGTACCAATCAGTGCTTGATTCATTTTGGTACTGTCCCAACTTATGAGGTTGTGGCACTCGTATAAACCGCTGAAATTGTCCGTATTTATAGGGTCTGGCGATTTTTTACAAGAAAACAGGCTCCATTGCATTGAAATCATTAAAAGGATAACCCAAGTACTCCATTTTTTATGCGTCATGATTTTAGTTTTAGTCGTTAACTAATATCCTTAATACGCAAATATAGGGTAAAGGTTGGGCCAGCTGCTCCAAAACTTATCGGCGCGGTCTGCCCCCAGGAGGAGGTCCCATTTGTTTTACGGCTTCCCCAATGATCGCATCAAATTTCTGCTGTTGATCTGGACGACAAATTGCCCGAAGAGTTCGGAAATGCTCAAACGTATAGAGTTCCATTGCTTTTTGACGTATTGAGATGGAATCCGCAATTTCGAGCATTCGGACAGAGTCTACCACCGGTGTGGCCAATAAGTCAAACAACCGTTTGTGGCGGGCATTCAATTCCTGCTGATACGCCCGCGTTTTTTGCTGATGTTCCTCCCGTATTTTACTATACGCAATTTGTTGTTGCTCATCTAGTTGCAAGGTCTCTATCAGGTATTTTGCAGGTCCACCTTTTGG
>CAIVGO010000737.1 GCA_903905445.1 uncultured Bacteroidota bacterium | reverse complement strand
TTTTGGGTGCCAACCCACCCTTGTTCTGTTCTTTTGAACTCCAGGACATTACTTCCAGGGGCCGAAATGGAAATCCAATCGAGGCTACCCCGGTCGATCCGAATCAAATTGGTTTGGAAAAAATGTGCATACGGCAAGGGTACATACCGACGCAATAAGCCAGCAACCAGCACGAGCATAAAAAGCAGAACGAGGTGCTTATTTTTCACAATTTTGGGTTTTGCCAAATAAGGGTCAAAGAAAAGCGGTTTTTGCAGGATTCTACAATATACCTTTGCGTACTTTTTTCAGGGACTTATGAATATTGCAACATCTACCAAAATTACAATCACTGGCGATTTGGGCAGTGGAAAAAGCGCGACTTCCGCGATTTTGTGCGAAAGAACCGGATTTCAGTATATTTCAACCGGCCGTATTCAACGCCAGCTGGCAGCCGATATGGGGATGGATACCCTGGAAATGAACCGTTTAGCGGACACAGACCCTCGGATCGACGAACAAATTGACAGTGTATTTATCTCCCTGGGCACCGATCCGCACGGGTATGTGGTGGATAGCCGCATGGCCTGGTTTTTTCTGCCCAACGCTTTTAAGGTGTACTTGCAAACCCCCGTGGAAATTGCAGCCGACCGGATTTTGAAAGACCCGACCCGGAACAGTGAAAACTACAAAAGCAAGGAAGAAGCCATTGAGAAAATTCAGGCACGCAAACTTAGCGAAAATGCCCGTTTTTTAGTCAAATATAAGGCCGATAGCACCAATTTGAATAATTTTAACCTTGTTATTGATACGAGCAAGCGGAGTATTGTGGAGGTGGCAGAGGCTATTTTGTTGGGGGTTGCGTATTGGGAGAAAGGGGGGATGTTTCCTCGGTATATATAGTGACAATTAAAACGGACACCCCGCACAAGGCACCACTTTCACACCTTTTTGTGGTTTGGAAATCAATTCCCCGTTTTTCCCAAGAATTCGAAATTCGGTGCGGCGGTTGAGTTGGTGCTCCTGTTCGGTACAGTTGACCTCATTGCTGCATTGATTGACCAGTTGGGTTTCGCCATAACCGTGGGCGACCAACCGCTTTTTAGGTACTCCTTTTTCTTCCAGCCAGGCAACGACCGCATCGGCGCGGGATTGACTCAGTTGCAGGTTATAGGCATCGGAACCGCGGGCGTCGGTATGCGCGGCAATTTCGATGTTCATTTCCGGATTGGTCAGCAACATATTAAGGAGGCGACTCAATTCTTGTTTGGAGGCCTCGCTCACGGCAACTTGATCAAAATCGTAGTATAAATTGATCAAAAAGCCCGAACCGCTGCGAGCCCAGGTGTTCTTGGCGGGCAAACTGGGGCTGCCATCATCGTACAAAATGCCATTTTTAACTTCCATGCCTTCCCCCATTACATAGTTGGCCGGGGTTCCATCCGGGTGTTCGTACAAGCCACTTGCCGGATTAAACCGTGGACTGCCATCGGTGCTGGCGGTTATTTTACCATCCTGATAAGGCTCCAGGTTGATATTTACCCGAAAAATATGGTTGGCCCGTAAATCTTTGGTGGTAAAGGGTGCCGATTCGGCGGCAATGTATCCATCGTGCACCGCCCGAAGTCGATAGGTACACGCTTTGTCTAGTTTAAATTTAAAACGGCCATTGTCGTTGGTAAGCACTGCTTCCGGAATGGCTTTGCCACAATCATTGAGCAGCATCACACTGGCAGCATCGGCGGGTAAGCCGTCAGTCATGTCAAAAACAATGCCTTGCACGGTAAAATTATACTGTTTTTGAACGGCAATTTCGATGCGGGGCACATTGCCCAGGGTGCTGTCGTTGGTGCAGATTTGTTGGGTGCTGCTTTCAAACCCTTTTTTGGTCACCGAAAAATCATCGCAATCGGCGTTCCGCATATCAAAAGTAACCTTGCCGTCTTTGCCCGTGGTGATGGAAAGTCCCGATTTGCTGCTGGAAATGACTACGCCTTGCAGCGGATTTTTGGTGGAGGCATCGTACGCATACACTTCCACTGGGGTCGCATGTTTTTGAAATCCATAAATATCATCACGGCCAACCCCGCCGTCGCGATCGGAGGTGAAAAATCCCCAACTCAAATCTCGTCCAAACGTAATGGCAAAATCGTCGTGGTTCGAATTGACGGGTGCACCCAAATTAATGGGCAGGTTCCAGGCATCCTGTCCGCCTGTCGTACTGGAGTAGTAAATATCTTGTCCGCCCAGGCCGATGTGCCCATTTGAAGCAAAATATAAGCGGTTATCGGAGGCCATAAAGGGAAATATTTCGTTCCCCTCGGTATTGATAATCGGGCCCAGGTTAATTGCCTGCCCCCAATTTCCATTTTCCCAGTTGCTCACGTATAAATCCATACCACCATAGCCCCCTGGCTTATTGCTTGCAAAAAACAGGCGTTTGCCATCGGCACTTAAAGAGGGGAATGCCGTATGAAATTCATCCGAATTAAACGGCATGTTTTCAATCTGGTTCCATTCGCCGGTAGCAGGGTCTTTTTTGGCGGCAAAAATTTTCAGTTTTACCAAGCCTTCTTCGCTGTGGCCGGTTTTGCCATCGAGGTAATTGTTGCGGGTAAAATAGATGGTTTGATGGTCGGGTGCGATGGCCACCGCCGCTTCATTGTATTTGGTATTGATCTCTTTTGAAAACTTCGCTGGTTCGGTGTAATTATAATCGCTCGGTTGTGCACCCGCCCTTTTATATTGGAGTGCGTACAAATCAGAAAAGGGGTTGCCCGTCCACATACTGGTGCGTTTGATGATCGTTCCACGGTCGCGGTCGCTGGCAAAAATAATTTGATCGGCGATGAGGGACGGGCTAAAATCGTCCAAATTTGAATTAAAGGGCAGTGGGTTCACAACATAAATATCGCGGTTTCGGGTTTTCAAGGACGCTTCCACTTCGCAGGATTTGAGCAAAAATTGGCCGCGGGCATCGTCGGGGTTTTCTTGCAGGTATTGTTGCAGCCAGGGTTTGGCCGCTATATTTTTGCCATTTGCCTGCAGCATCATGGCATAATACAGTTTGTATATAGGCTTCGGATTGGGTAGTCGCACTACTTTTTCGTACCAATACTCGGCATTTTCGGTGTCGTTAATCTTGCGGTAACATTCGGCGATGTTGATTTTCGCTTCTGCAACATCTTCATTTTGAAGGGTTTGTTGATATAGCAGGATGGCAGTCATATAATCCAGCTCCTGCATTGCATCGCCTGCACGGCGCAAGTTGATGGATTGGGCGGATGCTTGTGCAGCAAACATCAGGGTGTAGCAAAAAAATAAAATGAAAATACGGATCATGATCGGTTGGTCAGGTTTGTTTTAAAAATAGCGCGGGGAGGCTACTTTATTAATTTTAATATCAAATTCGTAGCCCAGCATCAGTTCCAAGGATCCTGCGCTGGCTTTTCGAATTTTACTCAACAAAATGTCGTACGTAACGCCCATGCGCAAGCCATTTCGAAAATACCAGGCTGCCCGTATATCCACCGATTCGGCAGATTGGTATTGTTTCGAAAAAGCACTGCGAAAAGCCAGGCCCAACCAAAGGGTTTCCTGCATAAAAACGGAGGCGTCCAGATCGATGGTGGTCGGTGCTCCAATGCGTTGTTTACCATCGTTGCGGAGGTAACTGCTCCCTAAGCCGGCCGTTTTGACCATCGCGCTTGGCCGAAATACCATTGCACTGCTGCCGATGGGAAATACAGCACCGACAGTGCCATAAAAATGCCGATATGTGCTGCCAAATACCGGATTTTGATCGTTTTTTGCCTTATTTAAATCGTATTCCAGCAATTTAGGGCAACCCAGGCCTACATAAAATTGCTTGCTGAACAAATAGGCACCCGCCCCAAAATTGGGTTTCCAAAAATTAAAATTTTGTTGAAAAACCTGATCGGAAGTTTGCTCCAGGTTGATACCGCTCCAATCCGCATGCCAATTGGTAAAGCCACCTTGTACGCCGATGGAAAGTTTCAGGTTATAGCCAACTTGAAATTGATAGGCATAGGCAGCAAACAGATCATACATTTCGGTGCTGCCAATTTTATCGCGTTGGAGGCTGAAGCCAGCGCCAATATGTTCGCTGCGCAAGGGCGAATGCACCCCTAAAGCCTGGGTAACCGGGGCACCTTCAAAGCCAATCCACTGTTGTCGGTGGATGATGTTGGCGGTTAAATGTCCGTTGGAGCCAACACAAGCCGGGTTAAACAAGGTTTTGTTAAACATGTACTGGGTGTACATCGACTCTTGTTGTGCCGTTAAATGCACGGTAAATGCAATGAAAGCTGCAATGAGTAGTGTTAGTTTCATAAAAAATCGCTTTTGAGACGGGATTAAAAAAAATAATAGTAGCGAAATGCTTGCCAAAAAAATGGCATGAATGCCACATTGCTACATTGTTATGTACTTAAAGGCCTTAAAACTACCATCATGCCTGGTTTAGGCAGAAAGCACTGGGTTTTGGCTGGGTATTTGAATTTAAAGTTTTTGTAAAGCATCCCATTTCAGGATTTATCTTTGCGCTTTTGCAGTTCAAGTCGTTCGTTATGCACCAACATTTTTCGCTTTTACCCTTTAATACCTTTGGAATTGAAGTCCACGCACAGTATTACGAACGGATTGAACAGGTCGCGGATTTGCAAAAAGTCTTAAAAACGGGCATACAACCCGTGATGATTCTGGGGGGCGGCAGTAATTTGCTGCTTACCCAAGACATCCCGGGGCTGGTGGTACACAACGCCATTGAGGGCATTGAAATCGTGCGCAAATTTAACAACAAAGTGTGGGTAAAAGTAGGGGGCGGTGTTAATTGGCATGCATTTGTGCAGTGGGCCGTAAAAAACGGTTTGGGCGGCGTGGAGAACTTAAGTCTTATTCCGGGTACCGTGGGTGCATCGCCGGTGCAAAACATTGGCGCCTATGGGGTAGAAATCAAGGATGTTTTTGTGCAATTGGAGGCGGTTGCACTCGAAACGGGCAAAATTTGTCGGTTCAATAAAGCGCAATGCCAATTTGGCTACCGCGATAGTTATTTTAAAAAAGAAGGGAAAGGCAAATTTTGTATTACCTCGGTTACGTTTTCGCTCACGCAACATCGGCATCGCCTGCAATTGAGTTACGGCGATATTACCCGCACCCTGGCGCAACAGCAGGTTGAAAACCCCGGCATCGCCGAGATCAGTGCTGCCATTATTCAAATTCGGCGTTCCAAGTTGCCGGATCCTGCCCAGATTGGCAATTGCGGCAGTTTTTTTAAAAATCCGGAAGTAGATCGCAGCGTGTTGGAGGCTATTCGAACCAATTATCCGAATGTGGTTTCGTTTGATTTGCCCGATGGTCGGGTGAAGATCCCGGCAGGTTGGCTGATCGAACAGTGTGGATGGAAAGGTAAGCGGGTGGGCAATACGGGTGCTTATGAAAAGCAGGCCTTGGTGTTGGTCAATTACGGGGGCGCTACCGGGGCGGAAGTAAAAGCGCTGGCTTTTGCGATTATTGATTCTGTGTGGGTGCGGTTTGGGGTGCGGTTGGAAGCGGAGGTGAATATTTTGTAGGAATTTATGGCATTACCTCAATTCCTTGATCAAATCTATCATCTGAAGCCTCCTACAAATGTTCGACCTACAAATGTTCGACCTACAAATGTTCGACCTACAAATATGCGACCTACAAATATGCGACTTCTCCGAAGTCGTGAGCTGGTTCGGACATTGTATCTTTTCTACAAATGTTCGACCTCTCGCGAGGTCGTCGCGTTGTCCAATGATTTATTGATTTAAAACCATTTCCTGGAATCTCAAGGGCAAGGCACTGACCTCCTTGGAGGTCAAATATTTATAGCAACGCCAAATGGTATTTTTTCCGCACGACCTCGCTAGAGGTCGAATATCTTACCC
>CAIVGO010000736.1 GCA_903905445.1 uncultured Bacteroidota bacterium | reverse complement strand
CAACTCATTTTAACTTTACAACCAAGTCAAAGAACTGAAGTGGAAATCAAGGTAATTCCAAAAAACAACCTACCTTGACAGCATATATTTCATTTTCAAATCGAGTTGAATTTCAACTCTTTTTTGTCAACTTTTTCCGGGCGTATCCAAGTGAGGAGTGAGGAGTGAGGAGTGAGGAGTGAGGAGTGAGGAGTGAGGAGTGAGGAGTGAGGAGAATTTAAGTTAATTGTTTGATTTTTAATTAATTAACTTAAATTGGAATTATTTTTTTAAAATTTTTAATCGATGCTATGCTTATGCCTTTGGCTATTTAGTTTTGTGCATGGTCTTTGGTTTAAGTTGTTGAAAATCAGTGTGCAGTTCTACAATCAATGCTGCCTTTCAGGTGGCGTTTTTTCTACAAATGCGTGACTTCTCCGAAGTCGTACATGGTTTAGGATGGGGCGTTTTTTCTACAAATGCGTGACTTCTCCGAAGTCGTAATTGGGTTGAATGGGTCGTTTTTTCTACAAATGCGTGACTTCTCCGAAGTCGTAATTGGGTTGAATGGGTTGTTTTTTCTACAAATGCATGACTTCTCCGAAGTCATAATTGGGTTGAATTGATCATTTTTTCTACAAAAGCTTGACTTCTCCGAAGTCTTAAATACTTGAAAATCATATTTTTATAATAGATTCATTCCTTTGTGCCTTCTTAGGATTCTAAGGGATATTCCACACTTATCACTCCTCACTTATCACTAAAAAAATGGATTACAAACTTTTCGGCCGAACAGGCCTGCGCGTTTCAGAACTTTGCTTGGGCACCATGACCTTCGGTACAGAATGGGGCTGGGGGGCAGATTATGGTGAAAGTCAGGCGATATTTGATGCTTTTGCGGAGAAGGGGGGTAATTTTGTGGATACAGCCAATCGGTATACCGAGGGGACGAGTGAGCGGTGGTTGGGTGAATTCATTAAAAGTAACCGCCATCATTTTGTGTTGGCAACGAAATATACCTTGCGGGATCAGACGGGCGACCCGAATTTTGCGGGCAGTCACCGAAAAAACATGATGCGCTCGGTGGAGGCAAGTTTGCAGCGGTTGGATACGGATTTTATTGATGTGTTTTGGGTGCATGCCTGGGATCATCTGACGCCAACTGAGGAAGTGTTGCGCGGCCTGGATGATTTGGTGCGCAGCGGCAAAGTGTTGTACGTGGGCGTGTCGGATACGCCGGCGTGGATGGTGAGCAAGTCGATTGTGCTGGCGGAATTGCGGGGCTGGACGGCTTTTGCGGGCTTACAGGTGGAATATTCGTTGATCCAGCGGACGGTGGAGCGCGAATTATTTCCGATGGCCCAGCATTTTGGCATGGCAGTGACGCCTTGGGGTGCTTTGGGCGGCGGGGCTTTGACGGGTAAATATTTGAAAGGTGAAAGTGGTCGTTTGGTGGCACACAGCGTCCGGCGCAGCGATCGGGCCAATGAAATTGCGCAAAAAGTGGTCGATATTGCCGATAAACGCGGGGTTCCGGCGGCGCAAGTGGCCATCAACTGGACGCGCCAGCAAAATGTGGGCTTGAACGTGATTCCTTTGATTGGGGCACGTACAGCTGAACAATTAGAAAGTACCCTCGGATGCCTTGATTTTCAATTAGATGCGGAGGAAATACATCTTTTGGATGCGGTGAGTGCGATTGACTTAGGTTTTCCAAATACATTTTTGGAAACGGATAATGTACGCGAGTTGATTTATGGCGGAACGTACAACCGGATCAAACAATAAATTTTTATAAAATATAAATACCTTCTATTCATGAAGTTACTTCAAATTGGCACTGGTCCGGGCAATGGTTTGGCGGTGGCTCGAAAATTTGGCAAAGCAGGTTTTGAAATTTTGATGGTGGCCCGCAACCAGGTCAAACTTGAACAATACCAAACAGAACTTGCCGCAGAAGGCATCAAAGCCCAAGGTTTTGCGGCAGATATTGCGGACGAGGTCGCTTTTGCGGCTGTTTTAGCCGATATCGTGGCACAGTACCAGGATATTGAGGTGTTGCATTACAACGCTAGCGCGTATAATCCGGCAACGCCGAGTAAAATGTCGATTCCGGTGTTGATCAGCGACTTTAAA
This sequence comes from uncultured Bacteroidota bacterium, assembly GCA_903905445.1. Lineage (GTDB taxonomy): Bacteria > Bacteroidota > Bacteroidia > Chitinophagales > Saprospiraceae > M3007. The sequence goes on along the minus strand of CAIVGO010000736.1, from coordinate 11,818 downwards.
ACCAGTGTGGTGGGTGCTGTAGTTGCGGTGCAGGCCGTATTTCCGCAGATGGAAGCCCGGAAGCAGGGTTGTATTTTGCTAACCGGCGGTGGTACGGCTTTAAAAGCACCTGCATCGTTGGCTTCCCTGGGGATTGGTAAGGCGGGTTTGCGCAATTTGGCGTTTTCGCTTGCGGAGGAGTGCGCGCCTGCGGGTGTACACGTGGCGACTATCACCATTTCCGGCATGGTGAAGCCCGGTACGCATTTTGATCCGGCTTTAATTGCCGATGAGTTTTGGCGTTTGTATGAACAGAAGGAGGCGGATTGGGAAGTGGAGGTGCATTGGAAGTAGGGTAGGATATTCAACAAGTCTATTATTGCGCCTGAATGCTTTGTTGTGCGCAATAAATATATATATATTCTTGTCTTTTAAAATTATATAAACATGTTAAAATTTTTCCTTCCACTATGCCTGGGATTATGGAGCCCCCTCCTCCTTTCCCAAAATATTATCTACGTTAACCAAAACGCCACCGGCATTCAATCGGGTACTTCCTGGAACAATGCTTACACGAATCTTCAGGTGGCACTTAAACAAGCAAAGCCGGGCGACCAGGTGTGGGTATGTAAAGGAACCTATTATCCGACGACGGACGGCAATAGAGACTCTTCCTTTTTGCTTCCGAACAAAGTTAAATTATGGGGTGGGTTTGCCGGATTTGAAACAAATTTGACCCAACGCAATTGGGAAACCCATAGCACGATCCTGAGTGGCGATATTGGATTGGCAAATGACAGTACCGATAATTCCTATAATGTGATCAGGTTGATCAATACCGATAGTAGTACGGTGTTGGATGGTTTTATCATTGAAAAGGGTGTGGCAATTTATGATGGGCAGGAAAGCATTCCACCGCAGGGAAGGCAACTTTGCGGTGGAGGTTTGTACATCATGGGGGAAGTTGGAATTTCCTTTCCCAGTATTGCAAACTGCCTGTTTCGCCAAAACGCGGCTACCAATTATGGCGGCGGAGTATTTATTAACGGGAAAGGGAGCGGATTGGTGGCGCCGACGTTTTTTAATTGTCAATTTTTGCACAATATATGTGCCGTAGATGGCGGCGGAGCATACCGATACGGTAGCGGGAACTTGCAATACGATCCAATCGATTTTAAGCAATGCCTGTTTAAACAAAATTTTGCCGGACGAGATGGCGCCGGGCTTTATTTCCGGGATTTGGAGCGAAAAGATACCTTGCATGTGCTAAATTGCCTGTTTTTACAGAATACCGCTTTGCGAAACGGGGGCGGACTTTATTTGAATTTGGGGCGTAATTCAGGCAGTATGATAAAAGTACACGCCAGTGATTTTATGTCCAATGTAGCAGCTAGTGAACCGTCCTTCACCGGGCAATCTGATAATTTTTCTTTTACAAAGTACATGGAGTTTTCAGAATGCGTTATGAAAGGGAATTATATAAAGAGTATTAGCACATCAAAAGGGTTATTTAGAGCGGAAGTATTTCCTTTAGATAGTAATTCAAGGATGGTTTTTAGAAAATTAGTAATAGACTCAACCTTTTCTGATTTTTCAGCAGTAAATAATTTTATTATTGGTATTGAATATCCAGAAGGAATTGCATTTTTTGAAAATTGTATTATCAACACTTCAGAGACTCTTTATAAATTATTCACAAGTACTACCAATATTATATTTAAGAGATCAACTATGATTGGCCCTAGTCCCAAAATTATAGTTGGAAAAAAGACTACAGAAGTAGATAAAAAGAAGATTAATGTGGTTTTGGAAAATGCAGCATTTGTCAATACTAACATCAACAGCCCAAATAGTCAGGCTATATTAGTATCGAAGTCAAACCTCAAAGTCTTCAATTGTGGTTTTATAAATTATACATATCTGTTTGAATCAGGAATTACTGATTTTGCATATCGTTCCAATGCTACCATTAAAAACTGCATCTTTTTTGATGTAAATAATTGGGTTGATTATTACCATTTAACGCAAAATAAATTTGAAGAAGTAACCATTGAATTCTCGAATAATTTTTTCAACAAATCAAACGATTTTTGTAGCATTACGCCTTATATCACTTGTGGCCCTGGTAATTTATACAACGTTGATCCTCGGTTTGTTAATATCGACAATCTAGATTTTCACTTGCAGGCTTGTTCGCCGCTTGTGGATGCCGGTGATAATACGGTTGCTGCCCTGGGAGACTTAGATTTGGAAGGAAATCCGCGTATTTTAAACAATACCATTGATATTGGTCCGCTTGAACTTACCGCGCCTTCTTTGCTTGGAAGTCCACAGGTTACACCCGCTTGTCCGCAGGCAAAAAACGGTACGGTCGCTTTCGAACTTCAACGGGGATGTGCGCCTTTTTCTTACAATTGGGTTTCCGGGGGCACACAAGGGCAAAACATCACCCAATTAGCCGCAGGATACTATCAAATTACCATCACCGATGCGCGTGGCGTTACGGTCTCAACTGAATTTACCATTCCGGTTGGGAGTCCGGTGCAGTTAATTCCAGCTCCCACACAGATTGTTTGCGGGGATACGTTTGGCGGTACGGCTGCTGTCCATATTTTAAATGGCGTGGCGCCTTATCAATATGCTTGGCTAGGTTTTTCAAGCACGGACAGTTTGTTAGAGAACTTACCGGTTGGGAGCTATCCTGTAACGGTTACTGATGCTCTGGGGTGTGTGGCTTCTGGTGCGGTAAACATACAAACCAGCGGTTTTTTAGATATTTCGATTGATGTGCAGGAAATATCCTGTCCAGGTGCAAAAAATGGCGCCTTGACCATTACCCCTACCAATGGCAAGCAACCGTATTCCTGGCTTTGGGAAAACGGCTCGAAATTGCCGGTATTATCGCCGATTGGGCCGGGAACGTACAATGGAACCGTTACGGATGCTTTGGGCTGTACGATTCAATGGATTTTGCCACTTTCTGATCCGCAGCCAATTCATGCGGAAGCATTGATCGTATCCTCTACCGACGGAATGAACCCCAATGGCAGCATAGAATTGACTTCCATTTCCGGAGGATCGGGTATCTTTGAGGTGGTTTGGAGTACGGGCGTATCTGGGCTGCAAATCAGCAATCTGACGCCAGGCAATTACACCGTAACGATCACGGATTCAAAGGGTTGTTCGGTTGTTGAAACGTTTGCCGTCGATTCTACGGTTAGTACGACCTTGTTGAATACCCCATCGCGGGTGATTATTTATCCGAATCCTGCGCAAGATTTCGTTCAGGTACAAGCCGAGGAGTCTGGAATTTTTACAATATATAATGCTTTGAATGTGTGTTTGATGGCTGTTAGGACAAAGGACAATTTGACCCGGGTTCAAATTTCGACGCTTCCGGCGGGGGGATATTTTTGGGAATTTAGGGGGGCAAGGTTTTTGGAGCGGGGATTTTTGGTTATAAGTCGTTGATAACCTTGGTGTTTTGGTGTGTTTCCACCTGCCGGTGGGAATTATTGGGGATTGGTTGCTACCATAATTTCGGTCCTACGGACCTTGGGGACGGTTGTTGGTTCATAGCAGTGCGCTTGTTCCTGGGCATTTTTATTTCGCGCAGATTTTACACAGAAAAAAAGCGCAGATGTTACGCGGAAAAATCGGCGTAACATCTGCGAAAACTAATCTGCGTAACATCTGCGCGAAATATGCGTCGTATGTATTTTGCACAAATGTACCATTGCGTACCATTCGTCAAATCGAAACGCCAAGGTCCGCAGGACCGAAATTATATTAGCAAAAGTCAGATGCAACTTGAGGAACTCCGTAGGAGGGGAATTTTAATAATTTAATCATAAAACTATTTGTATTTTATTCTTGTAACTTAAAACACATTGTCATACTTTTGTCTTGAAATGCTTCCCATGAATTGAAAACAACCTTAACCTAAAACAAATCCTCATGCATCCAATCCTTCGAAACATTTTAGCGGTAATTGCGGGCATATTCATCGGCAGTTTGGTGAATATGGGCATCATCATGATCAGTGGTTCTATCATTCCGCCACCCAATGGTGCAGATGTCACCACCATGGAAGGCTTAAAGGCAACCATGCATTTATTTGAGCCCAAGCATTTTATATTTCCATTTTTAGCGCATGCGCTGGGGACGCTGGTCGGGGCATTGCTGGCTGCGCGTTTTGCGGCGAACAACCATATGCGCTTTGCTTTGGCGATTGGGGTATTTTTCCTGATTGGCGGTATTACGAGTGTTTATATGCTGCCTTCCCCATTGTGGTACACCGTGGTGGATTTGGTGGGGGCGTACCTTCCGATGGGGTATTTGGGTGGAAAATTGGCGGGTAAGTAATTGATTTTCATGGGTATTTAATCCCCAATCTGTAGCACCAGTCCCAATGAAAGAGACCCACTGAACCTATATTTGGATGATTTTATAGTCTCACTGCTACTTTCTTGGGTCAATTGATCTTGGGTATTGAATTGAATGGTGTTGTAAGGAAGATTAACCATAAGCAAGGCACCCGTAAGTTGTAGCCAAACGTCTTTTTTCGATAATCGGTAGAACATATCTTCGCTGAGCTGCATGGTAAAGTGTCTTTTTCTGTTGTAATCAACACCGTTAAATGTTGCGGTGGTGCGCAACAGGGTATTTGAATTTGGCGCTTTAATGGCTGCCTCAAATGGGTAAAATTTAGCCGTAGTTACACCTACAGCCAATCCCGGTTGGAATTGAAGTCGTTTATTCCCTATTTTATACCTGATTCCTCCAAGGAATTGCCGCATTTTGGCGGGATCAGCATTCTGCCTGGGTGCGGTGACAAAATAATCGGCATATTTATTTTCAAGAAAATGCTGCATTGCGGTCTCGTCTCTATCTGCGGCCCGCCCCCAACGGAAAACCCCAAACAGTCCCCAACGCTTGTGCTGAAAAAAATCTGCACTGAATTCATAAAAAATCCCTGATCGAGGTAGTCCAATAAGGGCATCAGCAGGGGTGTTTTTATTCAAATATACCTGAGTGGAAGCGCCTAAGGTACAAAAGTTTCCAACCGGCCAGGGTTCTGATTGTGCGGATAGCTGGAGATAACTGGTGATCCAAAGTAGTAGGATGATTTTGGTTTTCATTGTGAAATCAATAAAAGGTGATTGTTCTGGAGGATATTATTATGGGATCTTGGTATCTGAATTTCAATTTTACTTTAAACTGAAATGGTCCTTGATGTCCGGGTGGCTGAATTAAAATTAAGTCGACCATACCCACAGAATTATAGGAATATTTTACAAATGCGCTGAGTGACTCGGAAATTGGTTTATAATATGGGAGATTTGTTCGGTCAGATAAGTTGCGGACAATAAAATAATCGTTTAGCGACACTCCCGCTGCATGTGTATCGTCAAAATCTTGCATTGCGTATACTATTACTTCAACGACAGGATTATAAAACTCATAATAATTATCAGGACATGATTTAAGTTTGCCCGCTATATTCATCTTATATTGTATACGTATTCCGAAATGCTCTTTTGATATACTTGAATTATACTCAATTATTGGTTCGACACCACTATTTTCTAACTCTAATAGTTTCCAATTAGACTGATCTATCTGATATGGACTAAAATCACATGGTTCTTGACAACTACTAATACTAAAAATTGCCAAAAAGGCCATCATTAAGGCGGGTAAAAAGGTATATTTGTTAGGCATGGGTTTTGATTTTTAAAAAAGTAACAGTGTGGTTAGTTTGATGGGAAAATTGCGTGTAAGTAATTGATTTTCATCGACATTTAATCCCAGTGCTTATAAACTAACCCTAGTGAAAAAGCCCCGCTGAACCTATATTTGGAAGAATTTAGGGTTTCAATACTACTTTTTTGGGTAAACTCATTGGTTGTTTTAATCTCTATGGTTTTGTAGGGTAAGTTTGCGATAAGCAGTGCGCCCGTAGCCTTTAGCCAAATACGTTTTTGGGATAATCGAAAAAACAAATCTTCGCTGATTTGCAGCGTAAATAAGTTGTTTTTGATGTAATCCACATCCTTATAGGCTATTTCTGAGCTTAGCAGTTCATTCGTATTCGATGCTTTGATGGCTGCATAGAATGCATACATATTACACTTTGTAACCCCCAGCGCTAATCCAGGTTGAAACTGAAGTCTCTTAGTCCCCATTTTATACCGTACACCCAATAAGCATTGTAGCATTTGGGCAGGATCATCATTTCGTCTTGGGGCAGTAACAAAATAACCTGTGAACTTTTTTTCGAGAAATTGTTGCATAGCGACTTCATTTTTATCGGATGCTCGCCCCCATCGCAAAACCCCAAAAAATCCCCAACGCTTTTGCTGAAAGAAATCGCCACTTATTTCATAAAAAAATCCCGACCTAGGTATGCTAAGAAGGGCATCAGAAATAGTGTTTTTATGAAAATAGGTATGGTAACAAGCACCAAAAGCAATAAAGTTACCAACCGGTCTGGGTGTATCTTGTGCCGATACCCGGCAAGCGCAAAATACCCAAATTAGTAATAAGATTTTGATTCTCACAACGTTATTATTGTAGGGTTATCAGGCGGGACGATAATATGGTTGAATCGGAGTTGCTAAATTTCAATTTTAATTTAAACTGGTAAGCTCCGGGATTCTCAGGGGGTTGAGCCAATATGTAATCAACCTCAATGTAGGTACCATTGTATTTGTTAAACACATCCATAGATTCTGAAATTATTTTATACTCCGGGAGTTTAGTTTGAGTATTATTCCTACGTACTACAAAATAATTATTCAGGAGCGCTCCAGCAGAATGTGTTTGATCAAAATCTTGATCTGCATATATACTTAATTCAGTTACGGGATTTGGAATTTCATAATAGTTTTCAGGACATGCTGGTTCACTATATCCTGTCATTTCAAATTGTAAGCGCAATCCAAAACTCTCTTTTGAACCACTGTTGCCGTTTTCAATAGCAGGTTCAACGCCACTGTTATTGAGTTCGATTAATTTCCAATTGTATTGTTCAAGTTGTATGGGGGAAAAATCACATATTTCGCGACATTGGCTAAAAGTAATAATTGCCAAAATCGCCCATGAAAAGGCGGGTAAAAAGGTAATTTTGGTAGGCATGGGTTTTAAGTTTCACAAATGTAATCATATCGCTACACAGCATGGACATGTACTTCAGGGATTTATTGTCAGGTGGATTGCCTATGTGCGGAATTAGGCTTATTGCGGTCCAATTCTTCAAAATATAGCCCCCACCCGATAAACCAATCCTACGGTAATGCTAGCCCCCACTCGAAACAAGGGATTTTTAAGGGTTTCTGTGCGCTCATTCCCTGTTATCTGGTCGGTCGTGCGGAGTACCAGCTGATTGCTGGCCAATTTTACCAGCATGAGTCCGGCAGAACCCGTCAGCCACCAACGCCGGCGTAAATGCCAAAAACAAGCTGTGTTGGCTTCTAGGGTTAAATGCCCTTTGTAATCGTTCAGGGGGACATCCTGCCAATAAAGGGTTGTAATGTATAAGGCATTGGTGTTGATTTCCTTGGCAGCGACATGTTGTTGGTAGGATTTAAATTTGGTGACGCCCAAGGCAAAAGCCGGATGAACCTGAAACTTACCCTGTCCGATTTTCCAGCGCGCACCCAACAAATATTGACGCATGATGGGCATGGGTTCCTGCTTCGGTGCTATTTGGAGGTAATCATTCGGGTATTTTTCCCGGGCAAATTTGTCAAATACGGGCTGGTCATCATCTGCGGCGCGCCCATTGCGCATCCGTATATACAAGCCCCAATGCCGGTTGCGGTATAAATCGGCGCCCCACTCAAAATAGCTGCCTTGTCGGGGCAGGGCAATTAAGGCGTCCGACAAATGCCTGCGGCCTATATAAAACTGGGTATTTACCCCCATGGTCCAGTAGCCCCCGATCGGCCAGACATCGGTTTGACTTTTCAAAGTCGTTATTTGAGTGAAAAATATTATTATGTATAAATATTTAATATTCATGTTTTAATTGGATAAAGTGATCGGTTCGGTTACCAGGAAAATCGTATCCAAGCTACTGCGCACCAGGGCTACTTTAAATTGATACACGCCCGTTTGTGCTGGTGGTGTAGTCAATAATATATCTGCACGGGACGTATCTGCAAAGGTGTTGAAAGAGGCTACTCCAAGATCAAGTGTTCTGTAGGCAGGCAAATTCCATGTTGACTTGTCCAGACGTATCCGAAAATATTCGTTTAATGCAGCGCCGGCCGCGTGGGTAGCATCAAAATTTTGTAAACAGGAAACCCAAACTTGGGTAACGGCGCTATCCGGTGTCGGTGTATTACATTCCGGGTTGAAGTATATGGAAAGTGAATCTACCGCATACGTATTGTATCGGATGCGCAAGCCAAACGCACGCATAGGAGCCTTATTATCCGCAGCAACTAAAGGTGTCGGTCCTTGGTTGTTTAATGCAAAAATCGTATAATTAAAATTATAGTATTCAAACGGATAAAGCTCCTCGCAAGGGTCAAAACATTGAAATTGACCAAATAGAAAAAACGAAGCCAATATCAGGCCTGCATAAATCAATTTTCTGAATTGCATGTTTTTGGATTTTTGCAAACATATACCAAAATTAAAGTGGATTTGAAGGATGGATGGATAAAAAAATTGATTTTCAATAGATTAGAATCCAGCCGTTTTCATAAACACTTACCGTTGGCTATAACGGAATTGAAAAGCAAAAAGGTTGGGGTAGAAATACATTTCCCCCATAAAATTCGCCGATAACCATTAGTTTTGCCGCCGCACATAGTAGACTTGTTGCGGTGGGAAGTTGAAAACGACGTAAAAACGCCCATTTTCCGCCCTTCTGCGTTTTTTTTCTTGTCCGTAGCGCTGCTACGAACAAGAAAAAAAGCCTTGAAGACCAAAAAATGGACTGTTTTTGTCGCTTTACTTCCCACCGCAACAAGTCTAAACTTAAAACGGAAAATTTAGTACTGAGGCTCAGACAAGACATGGAATACAACCCGCGCGATCTTGAAAAAAAATGGCAATCCTGGTGGAAGGCCCAAGAAACTTATAAAGTTGCCAATCACAGCGACAAACCCAAATTTTATATTTTGGATATGTTTCCGTATCCGTCGGGCGCGGGACTGCATGTAGGGCATCCGCTGGGCTATATTGCCAGTGATATTATGGCGCGTTACAAACGCCTCAAAGGGTTCAATGTGTTGCACCCGATGGGTTATGATTCGTTTGGTTTACCGGCAGAACAATATGCCATTCAAACGGGGATTCACCCGGAAGTAGCCACGGTGCAAAACATCAGCCGCTACCGCGAACAATTGGATAACATCGGCTTTTCCTTCGATTGGAGCCGGGAAGTGCGCACCAGCAATCCGGATTACTACCGCTGGACGCAATGGATTTTTATGCAATTGTTTGCGCATTATTATGATAAAAAAGCGGATAAAGCATTGCCGATCAGTGCTTTAGTTGCACATTTTGCCGAACACGGCAATGCAGGGGTGCTGGCGGTATGCGACGATGAAACCCCAACTTTTACCGCAGCGGAATGGAACGCCTGGACCGAAAAGGAACAACAAATGATGTTGCTCAAATATCGGCTTACGTTTCCCGAAGAATCGTTTGTAAACTGGTGTCCGGCCCTCGGTACGGTGCTTTCCAACGATGAAATCAAAGACGGGGTGAGCGAGCGTGGGGGGTATCCGGTGGAACGCAAACGCATGAAACAGTGGGCCATGCGTATTACGGCTTATTGTGATCGGTTACTGGAAGGATTGGAGACCATCGATTGGTCGGATGCGATCAAGGAGCAGCAACGGAACTGGATTGGACGCTCGGTGGGCGCTTCGGTAAAATTTGCGGTAGAAGGCCACGAAGGGGTTCAAATTGAAGTATTTACGACGCGGGTGGATACCATTTATGGGGCTACTTTTATGGTATTGGCCCCTGAACATGAGTTGGTGCCGATGTTGACGACTGCTGCTTGCAAATCCGAGGTAGCGCATTATACGGCTTGGGCGGGTGCGCGTTCAGATATTGAGCGCATGGCCGAAACCAAAAAAGTGACGGGTGCATTTACCGGCGCTTATGCCATTAATCCGTTTAATTCGGCGCGTATTCCGGTGTATATTGCCGATTATGTGTTGGCGGGTTATGGAACGGGCGCGGTGATGGCGGTACCTTCTGGCGACCAGCGCGACTGGAATTTTGCGACCCATTTCAAATTGCCGATCGTGGCCATTTCGGATGCACAGCAAAACTTGTCGGAAGCGGCCGATGCGAGCAAAGACGGGCGTTATATCAATTCGGGTATGATCGATGGTTTGACATACACCGAAGCGGTGCCCAAATTAATCGAATGGCTTGAGCAACAAGGGATTGGCAAAGGAAAAACCCAGTATAAATTGCGAAATGCGGTATTTAGTCGGCAGCGTTACTGGGGTGAACCGGTTCCGGTGTATTTCAAAGACGAGGTTCCGTATTTGATGGAAGAAAAAGACCTGCCGTTGGTATTGCCGGTGGTGGATAAATATTTGCCGACAGAAACGGGCGAACCGCCGTTGGGACGGGCCGAAAACTGGCGTTACAACGCACCGGATGGCGGCAGTTATGAATATGAATTGAGTACCATGCCGGGCTGGGCGGGTTCCTCCTGGTATTTTTACCGGTACATGGACCCGCATAATTCCACGGAATTTGCTAGTAAAGAAGCGGTTACCTATTGGAATTCGGTGGATATGTACATTGGTGGTTCGGAGCATGCGGTAGGGCATTTGTTGTACAGCCGTTTTTGGAACCACTTTTTGTACGACCTGGGGGTTGTGCCGGAGCGGGAGTTTGCCAAAAAACTGATCAACCAAGGGATGATTCAGGGCCGCTCGAGTTTTGTGTACCGTGCAAAAGAGCAGTTTTTTGAAGAATATCTGTGGATCAAGGTGTTACAACCATTTTTTGCAGAAGAAGGCGCTTTTCGTATCCCGGAATTGGAGCATGAAGAAGCGTATACCTATGATTTTGCCTTTGCCACCAGCGATTTGGTTATTGAGGTGACTTCACGCAAGCAAACGGATAAAATAGAGCACATCCTGCGGGCAGCCACGGCCGACAACAAGCGCTTACTGGTGCTGTACTCGGAAGAACTGATGGATGCAGTGAATGCACCGGATCAAGTTGCGGCTAAAATCCGCGCGGCGCTGGTTAGTCGGGAATCCTTTATCATTACCAAGGAACAACCTGTGAGTGAGCAGTTGTATGTTTCGTACAATCTGACTTATAAATACGACCCCAACTGTTTTACGAAATTGCACGTGGACATCAGTTTGGTGGAGGATGATATTTTGAACATCGAAAAGGCGTCCCAAACGATGCAATTTGAAAAAGCAAATTTCAAATTGTGTCCGGAAGGCCATATTACTTGTAGTTCGGAGGTCGAAAAAATGTCGAAATCCAAATATAATGTGGTGAACCCGGATGATATGGTGGCGCAATACGGGGCTGACTGTTTTCGGATGTACGAGATGTTTTTGGGGCCGATTGAGGTGAGTAAACCCTGGGATACGAAGGGTATTACCGGTGTATATGGTTTTTTACGCAAGTTTTGGGGCTTGTTTTTCAATGCACAAGGAGAAGTAATCGTTACGGATGACGCGCCTACGCGGGAAGAATTGTTTGCCTTACATACCTGTATTAAAAAGGTAACCGAAGATATTGAACGGTTTTCGATGAATACTTGCGTGAGTCATTTTATGATTTGTACCAATGAGTTACGCAAACTCAATTGCAGCAAACGCGCCATTTT
>CAIVGO010000735.1 GCA_903905445.1 uncultured Bacteroidota bacterium | reverse complement strand
TCGCGGTCGGCTTGTGCCAGATCACCGTGCAAGGCATCTGAATTATAGCCATCGCGAATCATTTGTTCGGCAACTTCTTTGGCTTCCACCTTGGTGCGCACGAAAATCAGACCATAAATACCGGGATTGGCATCCACCACGCGTTTGAGCGTAGCGTAACGGTCATCGGCACGGCACACATAGTACTGATGCTCAATGTTTTCGTTAATTTGGTTGCGTTTGCCGGTGCTCAGTTCCTGCGGATTGTTCATGTAATCCTTGGCGATCGAACGCACGGCATCCGGCATGGTCGCAGAGAACAACCAAATCGATTTGCGGTTGAGGGCTGCGCCGAGGATAAAGTCGACGGCCTCTTTGAAACCCATGTTCAGCATTTCGTCGGCTTCATCGAGCACCACGCGCTCAACAGCATCCAAACGAACGGCTTTGCGGGTCAACAGGTCCATTAAGCGGCCTGGTGTAGCCACAATAATTTGAGCACCTGCTTTAATTTGACGGATTTGCGTTTCAATACTTGCGCCGCCATACACCGCGACTACTTTATATTGACGTGCAAATTCTGCGTACTTTTCCAAATCACTGGCAACTTGAACGCAGAGTTCGCGGGTAGGGCACAAAATCAGTGCGTGAACTCCTTGGTCCTTCGGATCAATTCTTTGTAAAAGTGGTAAACCAAATGCGGCGGTTTTACCAGTTCCCGTCTGGGCTAAGGCGATAATATCCTCATCTGTCGTCAGCGCTACCGGGATAACCAACTCCTGGACAGGGGTTGGGGTTTCAAATCCCATGGAAGTAATGCCCTCTAACAGATCATCATCGAGGCCCAGTTCTTTAAATGAACTCATTTATAATTGTGATAATGAGCCGAATTGATAACTCCTTTATGCACAAAGAATTCGACTCGAATGAAATAAAGTGCAAAGTTACAACTTTTTCGCCTGTACGCACGGAAAATTGGCGTCCGGCAAATAATATTTTGTTAATGGCCTTAATTTTACCTTCAAAAGGAATATTTGAGCGGCCTTAAAGTGTGCCGGGCTACCATTTTCATTTGGCATAGTATAAAATATGCGTGTTTTTTGTTCTTTTTTAAAATTAAAAGAAATATTTTGTTTGATCGCTTTATTTTGTCGACTTATTTAGAACACTTCACTTTGAAGCATTTTTTTTTCAGCATCTGCGTGCTCGGATGTTGTTTGTTGTTTGCTACGCCTGTTCTGGGGCAATCGCGCTTGGCCGATTCGCTGGAGCAACTGCTATTGACCGCCCCGCCCGACACGCATCGGGTGAGTATGTTGTACGACCTGGCCTGGGAAATCCTTGACAATGAAACGGATAAAGCCGAGCAAAAACTTTGGGAAGCGGTGGCATTGGCCCAAAAAACAGGTTTTAAAGCAGGCGAGGCCAATGCCTGGAATGGGCTGGGCAACGTGGAGGAAATCCGGGGCAATACACCCAAAGCGATTCAATATTACGAGCAAACCTTGCAATTGCGCACAGCCTTGGGCGATGAGGCGGGGGTGGCACGTATCAACAGTAATATTGGTAAGGCGTATGCAGCAATTGGAGAGATGGAAAAGGCGCTCCTGTATCAACGTCAAAACTTGTCTATCTGCGAAAAATTAAAGGATGCCAAAGGAATTGCCCGCGCTCATTGGGCGCTTGGTAGTATCATGCAAGATAAGGGTTTTTACCTTGATGCGTATGAGCATTTAAATCAATACCGACAGTATGTAGAAGATACGCAGGATATTGAGGGTAAAGCCAGGGCTTATACCTTGTTAGGTCATATCCGTTTTGAATTAGAAATGTTAGATGATGCGCGTAATTGGTATAAAAAAGCACTTATTGTTCGAGAGTTTTTGAATGACAAAGTGTACGAAGCTGATGCGCTTAGCGATTTGGCTAACGTGCTGGATGATCTTGATTCCACCCAAACTGGCATGGCGATTCCATATTATATGAAGGCCTTGGCTATTCGCACCGAATTAGAGGATTATGCAGGGATAGCCAGCATTTACAACAATTTAGGCGATGTTTACAAACACCAGAAAAAATTTGAATTGGCGCTGGATTACCTAAAAAAAGCATTAAAAATTCGTTTGGCGCTGGATGATCAATCAGGCCTGATGGAAACTTACAATACATTTGGGGATGTTCTATATGGCTTGGGCAACAATAAAAAATCCTTATATTATGTAAAACTATATTTTGATATTGCTGCTAAAATAAAAGACGATAAATTTAGGCAGAAAGGATTTAAAGATTTTGCTAAACTATATGCAAGTTTGGGGGACTATAAAAGCGCATTTGAAAATGAAAAGGCATATGGTAATTTGAGGTTTAGTCGTATTAATGAAAAGAGAGACAAGGAGTTTCAAAGGATGGAAATATCAATTTCTGAGGGAAAAGTAGCAAAACAGCAGCATCAATTAGAATTACAAACCGCCAAAATCGCCCGTGCCAACATCATTGGCATTGCCCTAATAGGCGGCGCGCTCGCACTTGCCATCCTCGTTGCCCTGCTTTTCAACCGCAGCCGCATCCGTGCCAAAGCCAACCGCGAATTGGCCGCCAAAAATATCACGATCGAAAAAGAACGTGCACGCGCTGATAACCTGCTCAAAAACATCTTGCCAGAAAAAACGGCCGAAGAACTGAAACTACACAACACCGTACAGCCCGTCCGGTATGAAAGCGTATCCGTATTGTTCAGTGATTTTAAAGGATTTACCACCGTTGCAGAGCAGGTAACCCCCGAAGAACTGATCCATGAACTGGATGAGTGTTTTAGAATGTTTGATGAAATTTCAGCAGCCTACCGCATCGAAAAAATTAAAACCATCGGCGATTCGTACATGTGCGCGGCGGGGCTGCCGGACATAAACGAAACCCATGCGGTAGATATGGTGCAGGCTGCGATTGAAATGCAACGCCGTTTGCACCAATTGATGCGGCAAAAACAGGCGGAAGGAAAACCGGCCTTCGAAATGCGCATTGGCATCAATTCCGGTCCGGTGGTGGCGGGCATTGTGGGCAGCCACAAATTTGCCTACGACATCTGGGGTGATACGGTGAACACGGCAGCGCGTTTGGAGCAAGGCGGTGTGGTGAATAAAATCAATATCTCGGAAGCGACCTACCAATTGGTGAAACACCGTTTCGAATGCACCTACCGCGGAAAAATGGCCGCCAAAAACAAAGGCGATATTGATATGTATTTTGTGGAATACGATCTGACTACTGATACCAGCGCGTAGGATCACCAAAATCATAGTCTAGGAAAATTTCGTCCAGCATGGGTTCGGCACCGGGTTTGTAGCCTTCTTTGAGGTCGTAGCCATATAATTTGCCCAAATTGTGCCAGTAAAGCGCTGTAAAACCGCCCCGGGTATCGCGCACAATTTCATAAAACGGCTTATTCAGTTCTTTTTCGATCATTTTGATGAGCACTTTCCCCTGGGTTTTGGAAAGTTGTTTCATCTGCTCGGTAAAGTCCTCTTTCAATTCTTTGTGTTCCTGGCGTATGAAGCGTTTGCGTTTGCGCCTGCTCATGTCCTGGGTTTCGTTCGCAATTTCATCATACAAGGCAATGGCTTGCAAGGCGTACGGATACACTTTGCGCGCGGCGTATTTATAGCGGTTGTATTGGTTTTGCTCGTCGAGGTCCTTGTATTTGCGGGGTTGCCAGATGCGCACCGGCCGCAAAGACATATCAAATATGGTGTCGCCATTACTCACCTCCATGCGTGCCCAGGCGCCTACCGGACCCGCACTGGTGTCGGGCCGCGCTTGTGCAAAGACGGCAACGGACCAAAAACAGCAGGAAAGGAGGAAAAATAGCCGGTAAATCATATTTTTTAGGCAAAGGATAAATGGTGTGGTATAAAACGTTTCGGCGGCGGTTATGTTACGTGG
>CAIVGO010000734.1 GCA_903905445.1 uncultured Bacteroidota bacterium | reverse complement strand
TCCGGCTGCCAATAGTTGGTGCACTTTCCGTTCATTGGTGGCAAATTCGGTATCGAATGTCACCATGATATGCGGAATCGCAGGATTGGTTTTATTGCCAAACAACTGATTACTATGTTGTTGAATTGCTTTGCGTCCGGTTAAAGCGTCGCATTTTGACAATTCATGTGCCTGCTTTTTTACCCCAATTAATTGCAAAACCGATTGAATTTGGCGCAAAATGTGGCTTTCGGAACTGGCAAGTGAAGACAAGCCTGCGGTATGCAATTCATCTTGCAAATCACGGATATCTTCGTTGCGCAGGGTGAGGTAGTGCAGCAGGTTTTCGCCGCTCAGTTGTTGTTGCGCAGGCAGGGTAGCGAGCATAGTTTCCCGATCTGCGACGGCCTTCAACATTTTTTGTTCAAGGTGGAGCAAATTGGATTTGAGGTATGCCAGCGTTGTAGGTTTCATTTTTTATAACCAGCCTAAAAAGGGTTCTTCCAGAATTTTTTTCAATTCTACCAGGAATCTGGCCGCATCTGCACCGTTAATCACCCGATGATCCCAGCCGATGGTCATAGGCATCATGAGGCGTGGTTCGAAGGCGCTTCCATTCCAAAAAGGTTCCATTTGGGCGGCAGTGATGCTCAAAATTGCTACTTGTGGCCAGTTTACGATAGAAATCATGTTTGTACCGCCAATACCACCAATGTTGGAAATGGTGAAGGTGCCACCATCCAAATCTTCTGGTTTGTTTTTGCCATCGCGGGTGCGGACAGACAATTCGGACAATTCTACCGATATTTCAGTCAGGTTTTTTTGGTCGGTATGTTGCAATACCGGAACAAGTAGTCCGCGTGGTGTATCCACCGCAATACCAATGTTGTAGTATTTTTTGAAAATAACCTCGCGTTTTTCCAGGTCATAGCTGGCATTGAACTGAGGCATTTTCTTGAGCACCGAACAAACGGCCTTGGCGATAATCGCAGTAGTTGTCAAGGCGCCACCTGCGGCTTTTACTTTATCTTTATTTTCCTGACGCAGTTTTTCCAGTTTGGTGATATCGGCTTTTTCAGAAATCCAGGCATGCGGGATTGCATTAAAAGCATACACCATATTATCGGCAGTGAGTACACCAATACGGCTTTGTGCCTGGCGTTCTACTGTGCCAAATTTTTCGAAATTAGGCAGCGGTTTGTGTGCCATGGCAGTGCCACCTTGTGCGCTGCTGCCGCCCTTTTCCATTTTTTGCTTTACAAAATCCACTACATCTTTATAGGATAGGCGGTTAGAGCCATCCGTTGGACGCACATCAGCCAGGTTAATACCCAGTTCTTTTGCGCGCTTGCGAGCGAGGGGCGAAACGCGGAAATTGCCCGGTGTAGCAGGTGCGCTGGTAGTTTGAACCGGTGTAGCAACGTCGGCAGGGGCCGCCGCTACTTTTACAGGTTCAGGTGCTGGAGTAGGCGCGGGTGTGGTTGCAGCAGGAGAAGCAGTTGCAGCACCAGCGGCCTGAATGCGCAGAATTACATTGCCTTCTGTCACATCATCCCCTTTTTTAACAACAATTTCCTCCACTACGCCATCCACATCAATGGGCATTTCGGCGTCTACCTTATCGGTACCCACAATGAGTACAATTTGTTCTTTTTGAACCGTATCTCCTGGTTTGACCAGAATTTCAAGCACTTTGCCGGTTACTCCATCGCCCAAAGAAGGCAGTTTATATTCGTGTGTCATGTTGCAAACAATGATAAAAGACTTCAAAATCAAATACCGGCAAAGATGCTGCAAGTTTTGCGGAATACAAACCTTCAGACACTGGTAAATGAAAATAGATGCAGATACTTCTTACTCGACCAGCTCCGACCATTGGCGTACGGGCATGCGCGGTACTGGATTCCACTGGCTTGTTTTCCAATCGAAGGCTTCCAGGCTGTTAAAATTCAGTTTATAATCAAATTGAGAAGGGACATCATAGCAATATCCGTGGTAATAATATTTCTTGCCCAGTGCTTTTGCTTTTTGAATTTCGAGCAACATGGTATAAGTACCGAGGCTCAGATGGCCGAAATCGGGATCGAAAAAACAATAGGTGCCCGAAATACTCTCGTGTCCGATGTGCATGTAACTATAGGCCACAATGGGGTTATCGGCTATTTGAACGCTGAATTCCATGCCGGTCACGGGTTCGCGGTGCGCCTGTGGACCTAAAAAGGAGGCTAGGTGGGCGGGTCTGCGCTCTCCAAATCGTTGGGCATGTTTTAAAAATAAAGCTTCCTGGTGGCTGGTGAGCGCGATGGATCGGTAACCGATCTCTAAATGGGCATTTCGGCGCAAGAGTTGGCGCTGACTTTTGGAAAATGAAAAATCATGCAGGCAAATGCGCAAGGGAATGGTAAGGCAAAACTGGTTGCGGCACACCGAATAGTTGTGCCGTACCATGGAGTATCCCAGCAAGCGCCAGCCCTCCGCCAGGTAATCATCGAATATTTCCGGGTGCAGGGCCTGCATGGGAACACTCTCATCGATCAGTTCGGTTAAAAATAAAGCCTGATTTTCCATATTTGCCATAATACACACAACACATTTTTCATACAACAATGTTCCGCGCAATACTACGGAATTTTGTGCTTAATTTGTTGCAGCGCTACAAACTACCGTACTTTGCGCCACTGTTAAAAAGGCAGATTCAACCATGGACAACACTGCGCGCATTCCTCTCCTTTACCACACCTACAATAGCCTGTTCTTGCGGCTTCCATTCAAAGGTATTGAACATACAGGTACACAACTTGCTTTGTTTACCCAATATTGCGAACAACGGTTTAAAGAATTTGCCAGTCCGGTTGAATTGGTAACGGCTTTTTGGAAAGACTATTTTGAGCATTCCGACGAAGATACCAAACATCAATTGTTATTCCGTTTTATTCAATACGTTGAAAGGCAAGTTGTATTGTTCGATTCGGTAGAAGATGCGCTTTTTGAACAGACACATGAGATGAATGGTCCGGGCTCCCTCAAACACTTGCTGAGCAGGCTCGAAACCCCGGAGCATAAGGCACAACTGATTGAAAAAATTAAAACCTTCAACCTGCGCCTGGTATTAACCGCCCATCCAACCCAGTTTTATCCCGGTAAAGTATTGGGCATCATTAATGATATGGGACAGGTGATAAAAGGAAATGACCTGGAACATATTCGTCAGTTGTTGATGCAATTGGGTAAAACGGCTTTTGTAAACCGGCAAAAGCCCACACCGTACGATGAGGCGATCAGTTTGGGCTGGTACATGGAGCATGTTTTTTATAACACCATGCCCGATATCTTGTTTCGGCTGTTGCGTTCCATGCAGTTGGACGTGGTTGAATTTGAAAATCCGCGCCTGCTTTCATTGGGTTTTTGGCCGGGCGGCGACCGCGATGGCAATCCGTTTGTGACTGCTGATGTCACATTGTTGGTGGCTAAACGACTTCGGGAAGGGGTTTTGCGTGGATATTATCGCGATTTACGGCAATTAAAACGCCGCCTTACTTTTCGCGGTGTAGAAGAAATCATTTCGGCTGCCGAACAAAAAATATACCGCACCTTATATTACCCTGATCCGACGCAATACCATTCTTGTGGGGAGTTACTTGCTGAATTATACGAGGCACGTAATATTCTGTTGGCCGAGCACGATGGCCTGTTTATGGAGGAACTCGAACGTTTTATTTTAAAGGTTCGGGTGTTCGGATTTTATTTTGCCAGTTTGGATATCCGGCAGGAGAGTGGGAAGCATCAGGCTGTTTGGGCCTTGATTTTGCAGAATTGGGCGGCGAAATTTCCTTGGTATGATCCGCAAGATTTTTTCAAAACGGATGAAAATACGCAAATAGACCGGCTCTTATCGACCAATTATCTGCTGGATGCTGCTGATTTTCAAGATCCGCTGGTGTTGGAAACCATTGCTACCTTCCAGTCAATTGCAGCGATACAGCGCACAAATGGAGAACATGGCTGCCACCGCTATATCATTAGCAACTGTAGTTCTGCTTTACAAGTAGCACAAGTTCTTGCGCTTGCCCGGCTAACGATTGCAAACCTCGATGAGGCGGGGTTACCAGGGACCGTTCCGCTGGATATTGTCCCGTTATTTGAAACAATTGACGATTTGGCCACTTGCGATACGGCGATGGAAACGCTATATCGCAACGAGCGTTATGCTGCCCACTTGTTGCAAAGGGGTAATATTCAGCATATTATGTTAGGTTTTTCGGATGGCACCAAAGATGGCGGTTACCTGCGTGCCAACTGGAGCATTTATCGGGCAAAAGAAGCACTCACACGCGTAAGCCGCGCGCATGGGGTTACCGTCATCTTTTTTGATGGCCGCGGTGGACCTCCAGGTCGTGGCGGCGGCAACAACGCCAATTATTACGCAGCCCAGGGGCATGATATTGAAAACCAGGCGATTCACGTAACCATTCAAGGGCAAACGGTGAGTAGTACGTATGGGACCAAAGCGTCGGCGCGTTTTAATACCGAACGACTGCTCAGTGCCGGTTTGGAAACCCAACTTTTTCCGACACATTCAAATGAATTGACGGAAAATGATAAAAATTTGCTGGATGCATTATCGGACAAGGCCTTGGAGGCGTATTTAAAACTCAAAAACCATCCGGAGTTTGTGCCTTATCTTGAAAAAATGACGCCATTGAAATGGTATGGCGACACCAACATCGCTAGCCGCCCCACCAAACGGGGCAATGACAAAGGGTTGCGTTTTGAGGATTTGCGCGCCATCCCTTTTGTGGGTGCCTGGGCGCAAATGAAACAAAATGTGCCGGGGTATTACGGTGTAGGTTCGGCGATCGAGGCTTTAACCCCCGAAGACCTAAATGACTTGCGCGATTTGTACAAACGGTCGTTGTTTTTACGCACCTTGTTTGAAAACTCCATGCAGTCTTTGTCCAAAGGAAATTTTAATGTTACCCGGCACATTGCAGATTCGCCGCGTTTTGGTGCGTTTTGGACGATGTTGAAAGAAGAATTTGAGCGTACCAATACCCATTTGCTCAATTTGTCGGGGCAAGAGGGGTTATTGGAAGACAATTTGATGTCCAAAACAAGCATCGCAATCCGCGAACAGATCGTGTTACCGCTGATTGTGATACAGCAATACGCCTTGCAACAATTGCAGGGAGCGGTGATTCCCGCAGCATCGGCAGAGGTATATCGTCGGTTGGTGTTGCGTGCAATGTTTGGCATCATCAATGCGGCACGCAATTCGGCCTAAACTATTCTTCTTCGCCGTGGAGTTCTCTTTCGAGGGCTTCCATTTTGATATAGTCAATGGCTTCTTCAACGGTTGGGATCATCACCAGGATAGATTCCAGGCGGCTGATTTCAATTAATTTTACCACCATTGGGTGTAATTTTCCCGCCAAAATAAGTGCTCCCGTGTCCTTCCAAATGCGGTGGCCTGTCAAAATGGCGCTCAAGCCACTGGAGTCCACAAAACGCACATTAGACAAATCGAGGATTAAATTGCGCACGCCTTCCTGGTTCAAAAAGATCAAATCACTCTTCAAACCTGGAGCAATGGTAGAGTTAAGGTTCTCTTCATCCAAGGTGAGCACGGAATATTGCTCCTGTTTATCGATTCTGTATTTCATAATAACCTGGTTTTCAGCAATGCGCTATTACACGCGTTTTTTGCGTTGCAATTTTAGGGGGCAAATGTAGCCAATGCCTGGCGCTTTTCTAAAAAAAAATTTCATTCGTTTTTTATGGCCCATAAACCTGCCATCTAGTCAGGCGTATTCAAGTATGGCATTGTTTTTTCAATATACTTCCACTGTCACCATGGATGCAAAAAAAATGGATTAAACCTATGTAAAAAAAAATTGTTAATGATTGGTCGCTAAGGTTGCATTATACCTTATAAATGACCTAAACTTGTCGCAAATTATCGAGACATCCTTAAATTCGCTTTCTCTAATGTTTTACCCCGATGCAGGGGACCTGAAAACTTGAATAATGAATAAGAAATTTTCTCCGGTAGTCAAACAAATCATCAACCAAAGCGGCCAGGAAGCCCGGCGTTTGGGGCATGATTACATTGGCGCGGAACACCTCTTGCTGGGCATTATCTCCGAACGCGACAGTTTGCCAGTGCGGGTACTGGATGCTTTATTGGTGGATGTGCAGGAACTGAAGAAGCGCCTCGAACGTGCCATTCCCCGATACAGCGCTTACCCACCTGCCGAAAACCTGTTTATTGGTGAGTTCCAGGTCACCACCCAGGTACAACGCGTTTTGAAAGTGACCTTCTTGGAGGCAAAAATGATGAAGTGTGAGGAGATCTATCCTGAGCATCTCATGCTTTCATTGCTCAAACATTCTGACACCACAGCCACCCGGCTGTTAAACGAGTACGACGTGGACTACGAATCATTTAAAAAAGAACTTGAATACGTGCGTTCGGAACAAGACTTAGCGCACCCTAATTTATTCAACCAAGCACCCTCTGAAGGATCTGGCGAATACGAAGAAGAGGAAGATCGCGGTGGTTTTCGCGCTGGTCAAAAAGGTCAGCCCAAAAGCCGTACCCCTGTCCTTGACAACTTTGGCCGCGATATCACCAAATTGGCAGAGGAAAACAAACTGGACCCCATCATCGGTCGGGAAACTGAAATCGAACGGGTAAGTCAAATTCTGAGCCGCCGCAAAAAGAACAATCCGATTCTGATTGGCGAACCTGGTGTGGGTAAAACCGCCATTGTGGAAGGCTTGGCCCTGCGCATCATGCAGAAAAAAGTAAGCCGCACCCTGTTCAATAAACGTATTGTGATGCTCGATTTGGCTGCATTGGTTGCAGGCACCAAATACCGTGGACAATTTGAAGAGCGCATCAAGGCGATCATGAACGAGCTTGAAAAAAGCCGCGACGTGATCCTGTTTATCGATGAAATTCACACCATTGTGGGTGCTGGTGGCGCAACGGGCTCGCTCGACGCCTCTAATATATTCAAACCTGCGCTGGCACGTGGCGAACTCCAATGCATCGGTGCCTCTACCCTGGATGAATATCGTCAATACATTGAAAAAGATGGCGCACTGGATCGCCGCTTTCAAAAAGTGATGGTGGAGCCACCTAGTCAGGAGGATACCATTCATATTTTGCGCAATATTCAACCCAAATACGAAGAGTTCCATAATGTTATCTACTCTGAAGAGGCCATCAAAGCTTGTGTGCGCCTGAGTGATCGGTACATTACGGATCGTTTCCTGCCCGATAAAGCCATTGATGTACTGGATGAAGTTGGTGCGCGCGTTCACTTGAAAAACATTGTGGTTCCAAAGCATATTGAAGAACTCGAACTCAAAATTGAGGAACTCAAAGAGCAGAAAAACCAGGCAGTGAAAAATCAGCAATATGAAGATGCTGCCAACCTGCGCGATCAGGAAAGTAAATTGGTGCGTCAGCTGGAGTTTTCAAAAGTTGAATGGGAAGAAGAAAGTAAAACCCGCCGTTTCCCGGTTGAAGAAGATGATATTGCAGAAGTAGTGGCCATGATGACCGGCATTCCGGTGCGCAAAGTGGCACAAAGCGAAAGCAAAAAATTGGTGACCATGGGCGATGACCTCAAAAAGATGGTCATTGGACAAGATGAAGCGATCGCAAAAATATCCAAAGCCATCCAGCGCAACCGTGTAGGTTTGAAGGATCCTAAGAAACCGATTGGTTCGTTCATTTTCCTTGGACCAACGGGGGTAGGTAAAACAGAATTGGCGCGCGCGCTTGCACGCTACCTGTTTGATTCAGAAGATGCCTTGATTCGCATTGACATGTCGGAATACATGGAGAAATTTACGGTGAGCCGTTTAATCGGTGCCCCTCCAGGATATGTTGGGTATGAAGAAGGCGGCCAATTGACCGAAAAAGTGCG
>CAIVGO010000733.1 GCA_903905445.1 uncultured Bacteroidota bacterium | reverse complement strand
TTTGGCCTCCATGGCAAATACATCTACCGGCAAACGCAGGGTTTCGCCCGGACCCAATACCCGCGGCAGGGTAGGGAGGAGCATCAATGGTTTGCGCACCGGGCAGGTTTTTTCTGCCGATCCGTACGCGCCATTGCCACCAGAAGCAGGTGCCGAACACACTACCATCACCCGAACTGACCCTACATAGTTGTCGAGTTTCAAGTTATGACGCGCGGTTTGCCCTTTTTCTAATTTAAAAGGTCCAAGGTGTATGACCGCTGGCTTAAACCGATTCACTTGCGCGGCATTTTTGGCTTTTTGATTAATACCATCACCGCCAATGGCCAAAATACGCTCCAATTCAGCACCGTAAGCCCCTAATACGTAATCGTATATATCCCAGGTTTTTACACCCAAGGCTTCCCGAGCAAAAAACGCATCCCAGGGATTGGGGGTTTTAAATCGGGTCAAATCCAGCAAGCCTTCATCTACAATGGCCAGGGTGTAGGTACAAGCCTTGCCGCCGGTTTCCCGCACCGCTACATTGAAGTTTTCACCAGGTTTGAGCACGTCCGGCATCTCTATTTGCGGATTCAGATGCGTTTGTGGATTTTCTACATTGACCGGCATTACACCGTACATCCGAATAGGCAGGTCGTTTTTGGTCTGTGCATGGGGCTGCATCAAACTCACGTGCGCATAAATGGTCGGTGCCATCAGCTCGGTGGTCTTGAATTTCAGGAAATTATCCCCTGTTTTGGCGTCAAACCATATATGTTGAACCACGCGGCTGCCATTTTCAAGCGTGAGCAGGATCCGACCAGATTCACTTGCGGGAACTTTCAAGGTCACTTCTTCTCCAACCGTGTATTTTTCTTTTTCGACCGAAAATGCCAACATCGCAGCGGCATTACGGCTCTTGATATCATCCAATTGATCCGGATAACCGCGCCAAAAGAAATCTCCTGCTGCATGGCCACCTGCTTCATCCAATACCCGCACAAAAAACCGGCCCCAACTATCATCGGGTTTAATTTTCCAGGCTGCTACCCCATTCGCATCGGTCGTAACGGTACCCGCATCCAGTGCATTGACATTTTCGGCAGCGTTAAATTGAGCTACATTCGAACTGGCATCTTCATCCCACCACCAGCGCCAGTCGCAACGGAACAATCGAACCGACAGTTTTTTGCCCGCTTGGGGTTTTCCATTCGCATCAACACAGGCAAAACGCACAATGCCGCCGCGTGCACTGATCGTTTTTTGGCCCCATTGGCCCGTCGGAATGCTTACACCCACAAATCGTTCGTATGGGAAATAATCCATCGAAAAATTATCGGTACTGAAATCGCCACTCTTCTCGAAGGCACGCACTTTCAAATTGGCAACCAATTTGCCCGGTGGTTCGGCAATTTCGCCCAAGGCAAGTGGCACATTGGCCAAACCGGCCTGGTCTACTTCGCCTTCAAACAATACTTGCGGATCGCTGTAAAAGGAGCGGGCCGGATCATCAAATACGAAATCTTTAAAGTTTTTAAATTCCGTTTTTACCGCCCGAACCTGCATTTCTACTTTGGTATTCAGATTTTTAGCCACTGCGCCGTGCAGCCAGGTCACCGCCAGTTTGCCGGTCAGGGCCCCGTCAGTGGAGTTAAATTGTTTTTTGCCAAAATTGAGGTCCATTTTCAAGCGATTGGGCTTAACGGTCTCAATTTTAAGATTTTGGGTAAATGTTGCACCGCCCACCAGCACTTTAGCGGTCCAGTTGCCTGTTGGTGCTTCCGCCCGGGTAACACAATGCAAGGGATACACGCCACCCACACTTTGGGTCTGCACCGTCCGGTATTGCAAGGAACCGCGCGGGTCGGTCAACTCTAAAGTTACCGGGTGATCCGCCGGTAATTTGCCGCCTTTATCTTCCAGTACAAAATTCAAAAACAAGGAATCTCCCGGACGCCAAACACCGCGTTCGCCATAAATATAACCTTTAATGCCTTTTTGTGCTTCTACACCGGCAACATCAAAACGGCTAAGACTCAAGGTATTGCCATCGGCCATACGCAAATAGCCACGGCGATTGGCCCCACTCGCCACCGTTACAAAGGGTGTTTCCCGCAAATTTTCGATCATCACCGTACCCGTAGCATTGGTGCGTACTTTGGTGATGGACTGTAATTGATAATTAAACAATTCCAAATCAATGCCACTTACCGGTTGCGCGGTAAGCAAATCGGTTACAGCCAAAAACAAGGAACCGTCTTTACCGCGTTTGGCCGTCATGCCCAAGTCGCTCACAAACACATTGCGCTGTGCAAACCGCTCCGAAAAATAGTACTCTTTCTCGCAGGGGGTTTCGCGCCGCGACCAGTTATACCCGCCTTCAGGACTGTCCTCTCCTTCCTCGCCATACCACCACGGATCCGTATCTGCCCAGTAAATGCCGCGATATCCGCCCATAATACTCACCAAATTTCCGTCATCGTCCCGTTTGCCAATATGCGAAAGATCATCCTCGTCTTCGGCCTTGCCAGTTGCTTCATCTACTTTTTGATTGGTGGCACAGGTCAGATCGGTGTAGCCCCGGCGAAATGCAATGCGCACCTGGTAAATAGCGCCCGGATCTTGCTTAATCATATCTTTCAAATCCAGTGCGTACCGTTGCCAATTGCGGGTATCTGCTTCCGGATCGAGGTCACGCAAACTGATTTTTTGCTGCCGAACGATTTTTCCTACACGTTCCAACTCTTGTTCGCCTTCCAGTTCATTGACCTGCAAATACTGTAAAATGTTGGAATTGAATATTTTAAACACCTCAATGTCTACGGAATTCAAGCCAACCGCTTCAAATGGAAATATAACGCCGCCATTGGCATTTTGCGGAATGATGGCGCCTCGACCAACCAGGCGTACGGCCGGTTTCAGTTCTTCAAAATTCAAATTCCAACTGCCACCATTGTTGAGCGCCATGCCGGCCTTGTTGCGAATGCCGCTTTCGACAAGCAACTTGAGCGGCCCACTCAACCGGGTACTCGGATAAACCCGAACGAAATTGCCATCCACCACATAGCGCAGTCCGCCACTGTATCCTTCCATGCGAATCAAACCCGCCAAATCCTGATCAGGCGAAATAGGATCTGAGAAATTGATTAATACATATTGTTCATCTACCTGAAGCGCTTGTACGTTTAAAACTACAAACTCATCGAGCGCAGCAACAATTTGCTCCAATTTGCCGGTTCGATCCAGCCCTATCGGTGCTCCATCCCAGTACATCTGTACTGACGACCGCACATTGCTGCGTTCAACCCCGGTTACTACAAATTCGTGGGTCTGGCCATCTTCATGATGTACCCAATTGACTAACAAGGCTTTAACACCTTGTTTTGCCTTAAACATTTTTTCTACTTGATCGCCTGCAACGGGTTCATTGATCCGTACGCGACCCGTTATTTTTTGCAAATGTGGGTCATATTGGTCGGTTTGAATACCATCAGCCAATACTTCGCAAGCCATGGCGCGCACATTGAATTCAAATTCAAAGGTGCGGGCAAGGGAAGGTACATCCCCATAAATGCGCGAAAGGCGTACCCGTCCGGTATAACGTTTGCCCGCAGGTAAGGGGGCATCCGGCTGTAATTTGATGGTGCGGTCATCTTCCCAAACCGCTTTGCCGGCAATAGCGGGTGTAATGGAAAATACGCCTTCAGATACGGCTTGACCTACCTGGTCTTTTCCAACCGCAGCATTCACAAATCGAACCCGAATGGCGTCCTCGCGCCCAATCGCGCCCGAGCTAAAGGCGTAAATGTATTTGGAAACGGCCTCGAAATAAGCCTCGTTTTTAACAATGCGCTGGTTTCGAACAAATAAAAAGGCGCCTACAGCAAATGCGCCCATCAAACTGAGTAAAAGGAGTCGGTTTTGTTTGAATCGGGTGATCATAAGGAGATAAAGGTGGTGCGTTAAAAGAAAAATGACCCTAAATGTAGGGCGAAAATCAACAGTTTTTAATCCAAACCTACATTAATTTTAATGTAAATCCACGCAAATATGCTGTCATTTAGCAGGATGTCAACTACACTTTTTAAAATACTTAATCTGCTTGCAAATGGATCGCGTATTTTTGCACGCGTTTGGCCGACCAAAACGCAATACCTTTTTTTAAAAAACAACACAAAGTATGCATCAGTTAATTGATACACACGCACATTTATATTCTACTAAATTTGATCATGATCGGAGTGATATGATCCGACGGGCAATTCACCATGGCGTCAATCGGATGTACCTGCCCAATATTGATGCCGCTTCTATTGATGGGATGCTTGCGCTGGAAGCCGAATTTCCCGAACACTGCTTTGCCATGATGGGCTTGCATCCTTGTTCTGTGCATCCCGAAACCTACGAAAAAGACCTTGCCCTGGTAGAATCCTGGCTCGGCAAACGCGCATGGGCAGGCATCGGCGAAACGGGCATCGATTTATATTGGGACAAAACCACCTTGCCCATCCAACAAATTGCCTTTGCGCGCCAAATTGAATGGGCGAAAGACCTCAATCGGCCCATTATTATCCATGCCAGAGAAGCCAACCGGGAATCGATTGATTGTGTACGGGCCGGACAAGATGGCCGCCTCCGGGGTATTTTCCATTGCTTTTCGGGTACCCTGGAAGAGGCGCATGAAATGATTGACCTCGGATTTATGCTGGGTATTGGCGGAACGATTACGTACCCCAAATCGGAATTGCCGGAAGTTTTGCGCACCATTCCACTCGAACATATTGTACTGGAAACGGATGCGCCTTATTTGCCCCCGGTACCGTATCGCGGCAAACGCAACGAAAGCGCCTATGTCACCCAGGTCGCAGAAATGCTTTCGGAAGCCAAAGTGCTGCCCCTGGCCGAAATTGCACGTACCACCACCGCCAACGCGCTCCGGATGTTTGCCATGGAAGTGCCCGCTTAGGCTGCGTGCGTTGTATAAATGTTAAACCTCGGTGTTAAAATGCGCCAGCGCGTTAAGCCCGGGTTAAACCCCTGCGCGCTTCCAAAACAGCCTGTTTCTTTGTTGAAAAATTGTTTCAACCATGAAAAAGACTATTTTACTTTTCGTTTTGAGCGCCCACGCTTTATTGGCACAAGCACAAATTTTTGTAGAAGGGGTGCAACTCACGCCCGACAATACCGGCCAGTACATCGAATTGGACCCCATTTTTAAAGGCAATGGTGAATGCGCCCTGGTTGTAGATTATGGTCAGGCCAATCCACGCCAGGATTTTGTTACCGATGCCAACAAAAAACGCTTCGATTTTCGCAGTTTGGTCGACGGCCTCAACTACTTCTATGCCAATGGCTGGGAATTGGCCATCGCCACGACCCAGGAGTCTACTGGCCGCCGTTTTTTTCTCAAACGCCGTTATTGAATTATCGCCGTATCTTTGCAACTTAAGCAGTTGTAAAAGATGAAGTTCGATGATTATCGCATTGCCCCCGAAATCAAGCGCAACCTGGCGGAAGCTGGGTTTAAGCGCCCTACCGATATACAATTTAAATCCATTCCTGCCATTTTAAAAGGCGAAGACGTCTTGGCGATTGCCCAAACTGGTACGGGTAAAACGGCCGCTTTTGCGATTCCGGTGATCCAGTTGCTCCATGAACGCAAAAAGTCGGCGCGCCCAGCCGGGATTAAATGTGTGGTGATGGAACCTACGCGAGAATTGGCCATCCAGATTACCGATGCCTTCAACCAAATCGGACAACATACCCGGGTGTCTACCTTCTGTGTGTTTGGCGGCGTTGAACAAGCGCCCCAGATTGCCCGACTGGAAGCAGGCATCGATATTCTGGTGACCACACCGGGCCGTATGTTCGACCTGGTTAGCCAGGGCCATATCAAATTGGATCAGGTGGAAATCCTCATCCTCGATGAAGCCGATCACATGCTCGATCTGGGTTTTATCAAGGATATTCGCGATTTGATCAAGTTTTTGCCCAATAATCGCCAAACCTTGTTCTTTTCGGCCACCATCAACGACAATATTAAAAAGTTGGCCTATTCGCTGGTGCGCAACGCGATTCGTATCCAGGTTTCGCCCAAAGACCCGGTTTCTAAAAACATCAACCACTCGGTGGCTTTTATCGGGATGGACGATAAACGCTTTTTCCTCGAACGGGTCATCAGCGAAAATCCGGAAACTAAAATGCTGATTTTTGTGCGCACCAAAGTCCGCGCAGAACGGGTACTCAAAGCCATGGAGCGGGTAGGCATTGTTTGCCGAACCATTCACGGCGACAAAGAACAAAAAGATCGACTAGAGGTCATGCAACAGTTTCGGGATGGAACGCTGAAAATTCTGGTGGCCACGGATGTGAGTGCCCGCGGTATTGATATTCCAAATGTGGATATTGTGATCAATTACGATTTGCCAGATGTGGCTGAAAACTATGTCCATCGGGTGGGACGTACGGGGCGGGGTGTTCAAAAAGGGAAAGCCATTACGTTTTGCAGCCCGGAAGAAAAACCGGTTTTGGATATCATCGAGGAGTTTTTGGGCAAACCCGTCACTGAACTTGAAATCAGCAAAAGGGAATATGCCGAAACCCTCGATCTGACCAACGACGCCGCGCCGAGTTGGAATCAGATTTTAAATGAAATTGAAAAAAACGAAGCCAGTATTGCCGAGTGGAAAAAGAAAAAGAAGAAAAGATGATGCGCTCATGGCCATTTTCGGCCAATAAGCGCATCATTTTGATGTTTTATCGTACAACGGTCACATCGCCTTGATATATTTCTTTTAAACCGTCAAGGAATGAAATTTCTGCAACCCAAACATACACGCCAGGCAGCGCTGATTGGCCGCGAATCAAGCCATCCCAGCCTACATAGGGGTCATTTAAGGCAATATTGCGGGTTTCAAACAGTTTTTCCCCCCAACGGGAGTACACCGACAAGTTGTCAATTTGGGTAAAAGGATCACCGGAAGCATAAAAAAAGCGATTGCCTTCTTCTTTTGCACTTTCCGGGTTGAATACATTCGGAAAGTAAATATTGCGGTTCTTTTTTACAAAAACACGCACAAAGGCCGAATCCTGGCAACCTAACTCATTGGTTGCCAAAATGGTATATCGAATATCATTGAAGGGCCGCGCAAAGGTGGTCGCGCAAGTGGTACAGGTGACCGAACCCGGCTGCGGATCAATCCATTGCAAAATTACCTGTTGGGCAGCGTTAATGGTATTCGCTTGCATTTGCAGGCTGTCTCCCAGGTTGATGTTGAACGTATCTTGTACAACACTGACCGACAAGGAAGATTCGTTCACGCTATACAGCACAACCGCCGAATCGCAACCGCTGCTCAGTTTTACCGCATAATTACCAGGAAGACTGACGTCTAGGGAAGGTAAGCCACTGCCATCTTGCCACAAATAAGTTATTTGTCCCGGTATATTATTGGTGTACTGCGCAGCATCCAGCTTGATAAATGGGGTACCCGCGCAAATGGTTCGCTCTTCCCGAATCGTATCAAAAGGGAAACCGATTACGGTAAGGGCTGTACTGTCGTTTTTTACCAGGGTTTTCGGATTGTCTGAAACAATTTTAGACCCCAGTTGGGCAGGTAAATTGCTCAAAACAGCCTGGTTTTTATAAATACCTGGTGGAATACTGCCCGTATTGACCACAATTTTCAAATAAGAGGTGCCGCCCGGTAGCACGATACTGTCCATGGCAAATGCCAGGTCGCCTGGTACGCTCAACAATTTGCCACCAATTTCATTTTCCAGAATAGAAACAAAACTAAAGCCCGGCGGAAGGTTGTCTCGAAATTTCAGATTCAATTGTTGCCGTCTGGAGGTATTCGTAAACTCAAAGGTGTACACAACGTCGGAGCAGGGCAGCGTGGTTTCGGGCGATACCGTTTTCGTCAAGTCTACCGTGTAAGGACAAGAACAGCCATCGGAGGAAAAGGCATCTTGCCCTCGGGTCAAAAAAGTAGATACCCCTGTTTCTGGATTTAGTTGATACAAGCTGTTTTGTTCCTGCATCATATTAGGGCTTCCATAGGCAAAAAGATTGCCAGCAGCATCAAAAAATAAACTACCGGCCACTTGAGGTACCCCCGAAGCGGGAAACGGAAAGGTAATGTTACCTGTAAAAGGATCAATCCGCACCAGCCTTTGACTAAAGGAGTCGTACCCATACAAGAGTTCGGTAATGGGGTGAAACGCAATATCAAAAATTTGGGCCGTTATATTTATTTGCGTTGTGGAAACCGCATAAGTAGGCGACTCTAAGTCTACGCGGGCAATTTCCGAGGCAATACTGAGGCCATTGGGCAACTGAAGGGTGCCAATTAATACCAAATAGCGACCATCTGGAGTGATATCACCTGCGAAATACGACAGATCATTATCAAGGGGTAGGTTGGCCATTACCGTCGCGGTACCATTGGCATCCAACCGAATCAAGCGTAATAGGTCCGGATCTATACAATAAATGAAGTTATCCGTAAAACGATATCCAGCCGAATTCACCGCAATGGAAACATCGCCGTTGATAATTTTAAAAACAGCACTGCCCGTTTGTGGGTCAATGATGACTTCATTTAAAGAAGGCGGCACCGAACTTAAGGTGAGGAAAAACTGGTCTCCACAGATAAAGGGCTTTTGCGCAACGCTTAACAAAGGCATCAGCAAAACGAACAGGAAAAAAAGAGTACGCGCATACGCGCGCCAACGCGCCATTATCGGTGTCATAAGCAATCATTTTTAATAATAAACGACAAGATTACCCATCGGGATTGTAATTATTTTGCATCATACGCGATTATTTTGATATCAGGAAAAATCCAGGCAAGGAACGATGATATCTAAAAAGCCATTTAAAAAAGGTTGTCAACCATTGAACGACCAAATAAGCAAATGGTTTAGGCTTTAGATGCAATATTGGGGGGTAATATTGGAAAAGTCGAGGAGTTTTTTTGTCTTTTTTTGACAAATAGATGCTTAGGTCTTTTTTAGGCTAAATTATTTTTTATTAAAGCATAGAGGGAAAGGCTTTTCTGCGTGTTTTGCAAAAAAGCCTTTCTCTTTGATTTGTGCTAAAAATTAACCGAAACGCACTATTCTGCCAGTAGTTTGCCTGTTGCAATCAATACCCCTTGTGTCGAACGAATTGCAAAAAAATAAATGCCATGCCCGATGCCATCGCATGCCAATTGTAAAGTCGATCCTTCAAATTGCACCTGGCGTATCTCCCTGCCTAATACATCGGTTAGGACCAGTTGGTATTGCTGTGGCACATCCGATGCCTCGATATGAAAGTTCAGGTGATCTGAAAATGGATTTGGATATACGCGCACTTGGTATCCCGGCAGCGGTTCTTGAACATGTACAATAAGTTCTATTTCCAAACGGGAGGTATTGGTTGCAACCGGATCATTTTGGTCAAAATAAATCTGGGCGGTATTTTCGATTACTAAACCTGAGTTCAGGTTGGCCAACTGATTGATTCCAAACCGAACGAACCCATGCGAAGCGGCTTCATTGATGTTCGAATCCGGCAATAAAATGTTCGAAAAGGTAAAAACCAGGTTGCGATCGGGCTGAATCCGCAGTTCATAAGGATGACTGGATGCCAAAGGGGTCAAGGTATTTAAATCTAATAAACTTGAAATGCGGTCCACAATTTCAACCGTAAATGCAGTATCCGTGCCCGTATTTTGAAAATTTATCTGGTATTCAATGGCTGTATTTGCTTCTATTTCAGGTGGGTCAATCTGTTGATTCACCCAGGCATGGATTGCATTCGGATCGTATGAACCAACATTTTGCCTGCAATCTGTTGCGGTCGATAAATCTGGCAGTCCACCCAAACAGTTTTCAAATGGGAAAATTTGGGCTTTCACACAATGCGATTGACCAAAAGGGGCATTGCATCCTACTGCAACATGTATTTGGATTGAACCTGACTTTCCGGCAGGCAAATCGCCCAAAGAAAAGGTCAAAACTTGCCCATTTTGCGTCACGGACGGAATAGATGCGTATTGAAATGTAAAAAAGGAGTCCAGTGTTACCGCAATGGTTGCATTGGGCGCAAGGGTGGTGCCTTCATTGGAATACGAGAGGGTGTACACAGCAGTACTACATCTTCTAACCAGGGCAGTTCCCACATTTACCTTTAAATAAGGGCATTGTGCGGTGGGTAATAGCGCAAGATCACGAAAAAGGGTGTCGTTCGTAGCACCTACATTGAGTTGTATGGCACAGGAAGTGTTCAACAAAGCGTTGTTTGGCGCTGCCGTAACCGTATAAGCACCGGTACCTGCTGGCAAGTAAAGATGATAAGCACCCACAGCATCGGAATATGCACGGACTTCAAGATTGCCCGTTGCTTGAACGAGGCTGTTCCCAAGGGTGGGCTCATTGGGCGTTCGAATGCAATCATTGTTTTCATCCAACCACACGATACCCTCCACGCGTGTAAAGTTGGTTTCTACGATTTGGGCGCTTTTGTAAATGGGATGGCCATAGTACCCAATATATAGGTGTTGATCGTTGCAAATTTGGATACTTTGGAGGGTTTGCGCCCCTGCATACGGGTAGGGTAGCAGGCCTGCAAACACCCAATCGGCACCTGAATTGGGCGAACTGTACAAGGTGTCATTGCTCACAACAAATAATACACCACTGTTGGAAACAGTCATTGGCCCAGGGTTTAGGCCCGGAAAATTGTCAAATGGCGCAATTTTACCATTTCCAGCATACCGCGCTACAAATGGTTCTCCACTGTTCGTAAACCCATCGAGGTAAAAATCGCTCTGCTGGGAATGGGCCGTGTACAATAGGGTTTTAACCACTGCACCGCCACTTGCAAAACTTAGAATTTCATTGGTCTTGTTTTGGGTTGCAGCATTAAAATAAATCAGGCCATTGCTCCAAGGTCTGAAATAATCGCCGTTGTTCAAGATCCAAATGGGCTCACTTGGATCGAGTGGCACATATTGATTGTTTACCGACGTCCAGTTCAATCCTTGGTTATCCGACCGGTAACAAGTGTTTTGATTGCCAAACAAATAAAGATTGCCCAAAAGATCCGATGCAAGGCGTGCGGCCGCCCAGCCATTAAAATTGACGGGCGTCTGCACCAGGTTCCAAGTGTTTCCACCATCTTTTGATGTGATCAAATGGCGGGTGGCAACCAGCAAGGTAAACAAGCTGCCATCTGGATGTACAACCAGGTTGTTCATCGGCAATGTAAGCGAATCGAAGAGGATACTGGTCGACCATGTTTGTCCGTCATTGATGGACGTATAATAGGAATCGCAACCATG
Organism: uncultured Bacteroidota bacterium; assembly: GCA_903905445.1. GTDB lineage: Bacteria > Bacteroidota > Bacteroidia > Chitinophagales > Saprospiraceae > M3007. The sequence continues at coordinate 1,674 of CAIVGO010000733.1, read as the reverse complement.
GGCATACAAAGTGCCATTTTTGGCCGTATAAACCTCCTGAATATTGGGTGCCATAAAGCCAACTTCAATATTTGTCCAGCTACTGCCTCCATCGCTTGTTTTGGCGAAAGGGAGGGTGCTGCAATCATCTTTTATGTAAACTACGCCATTTGAACCAACATACAATTGCGCTTGTGCATCGGCCGATGGGACCAACTTCCAGGTTTCACCATCATCCGTCGACCGAAATACACCTTTTGTTGTCACAGCCCAGATTTCCTGATTATCAACACAATGCAGGCTGGTAATTGCAGTGTAAATGCCAAAACTGATTGTATTCCAGGTGATACCGCCATCGGTAGAGCGGTAGTTTTTGGCTAAATCGGAATAAAAAGCCGTCCCCGAACAGGTACTATAGCCGACAAAATAGATGGGGTTGGCCTGTGTTTTAGTATAGGTAACTGTACCACTGCGGTTAAAGACTTTTAGGGTAGCATGCTCCGAATAGTTCTGGGCACAAAGGTTGTTGCCATCGTCAAAATTAGCCACGAGGGCGCTGGTCACTGGGCCAGTTTGAAAAATTCCCGGTAAAACCAAGGAAAACGGTTGTCCTTCGCCCGAAGCGTGGAATAAATCTATTCCGATTTTTTTCCAAAAATGACCTTCCCGGTCAATCCAGATCGCACCTACGTCCTTTAAAGTCACATCTACCTGCCAAGATAAAGTACCCGCATCAAAAGTGTAATATTGCTGGTCGATCAGCGCGCCTGTTTTGCCGGATGGGAAAATGGTTAATCCAGCGATTTGCGCAATTTGAACCGTACTGAGGCCCGCATCACTTTGCATCCAGCTGGCGCCTTCATTTGTGGAAGTGTAGATCCCGGCACCCGCTGCGATAAAGATGCGCCCGGATTGATCAATACCCAGCACTTTTACGCCTTCCGTCCCAGCAGGACCGTCGAGCGCTTGCCATGAAATTTGACCGTAACTGGTATGTAGAAGGCTGCTAAAAAGCAATAGGAAAAAAGCGGTTCTGAGCATCGGTTGGTGTTTTCGTGTATGCAAAGTTAAAAAAAAATGCAACACGTCCAAGTCTGTCGTCGGAACAATTGGCGCTATTTGCCTGCGATTTGCCAAAAGAAATAATTCACCCGCCTTCGCACTGCGTGCTATGTTGGGACGAGCGACCCGCCTTCGCACTGCGTGCTTCGGCGGGTGAAGAGGGGGGGATTCGACCCCCCGATACCTGTTACAGTACGCCTGGTTTACCCGCCGAAGCACACAGTGCGCAGGAGGGTTTATTCGCCGAAGCACACAGTGCGCAGGAGGGTTTATTCGCCGAAGCACGCAGTGCGCAGGAGGGTAGGACCAACTAGAATTACTTTTGCTGGAGCGGAGAAATGTAATTTCACCTTCGCACTTGCGTGCTTAAGGGCGGGGAATAATTCACCTGCAAAAGCACTTGCGTGCTTTTGGCGTTAAGCAAATTCACCCGCCGTAGCACTTGCGTGCTATTTTGGGACTAGCGACCCGCCTTCGCACTTTGTGCTTCGGCGGGTGAAGCGGAGAGGGGGGGATTCGAACCCCCGATACCTGTTACAGTACGCCTGGTTTCGAATCAGGTACATTCAACCACTCTGCCACCTGTCCTTTACCCGCCATAGCACGCAGTGCGAAGGCGGGTAATTTCGTTAA